>JBCCVV010000007.1:0-62300 GCA_039194925.1 Bacteroidota bacterium | reverse complement strand
CGGCATGTGATACCCTGGTAAATTACACCATCAATGTTTGTAACGTAAGCGAAATTGATGCATTTGGTGTAACTGTAACAGACATGGCTCCGGATGGATTTGTACTAACTGGAAGTGTTTTTAATGATAATGGCTGTGCTTCGGATATGGAGGGTACATACGATATTCCGGCGGATTGTTGTCTATCTCTATCGCTCACGTATGATGCGGCATCCGCGGATTATGATTACTATGGAAATCAAGGTGTTGATCTTGACGGTCCATCGAATCAAACATATATTGATTTCGATGGCAGTATTACGACCGATGAAGATGTAATAATAGATGGAACAATAGATTGTCCTTCAACCAATATCGCATTCACCCATGCAGTAAATATTGATGAATCTTGCGACAATGGTTTTGTGGAATTTACATTTAGCATTACAAATGAAATGAACATTCCAATTCAAGGAATGGTATTTAAAGCGGTACTTCCCGATCCATGCACATGGGCGTATGCACCCTATGGCGAAAGTGGTTTGTCTATCGCCAATTCAGATATAATTGGGAATGAAGTACTATTTACAATTGACGAAGTACAAGCCAGTACCGTTGCTACGTTTCACTTGGATGTCAGTTTGAACTCTTGGGATAGCGATGGTATATTGAACAATACCGCGGTATTAGAAAATGTACCTGATGTAATCAATGGAGGATATACTACATTGACGTCGAACACAACTAGTGTAGAAATTACAGCATCCCCACAGGTTATTATACCCGATACCATTGTTGTAAACAACTCAACGGATACCGTATATCTGGATGTTGTTCTATCTACGTTCGCTGAGGTATCATGGACAACGGATGGCGATGGAGTTTTTATTGATAATACTTCAGAAAACACGATGTATATATTTGGCACTCAAGACAAAGTGAATGAACAAGTATCAATATTCATATCTGCAATTTCTGATTGTAATGAAACAGGAAGGTCAGTAACCATTTTGATTGAGGAGCCAAATGCTATTAAAACTCTGGCTGACATTAAATTAGTAAAAATCTATCCTAATCCATTTAAGAATACTTTTGTTGTGGAATTATCCGAAAACATTCAGTCCTATGAAATAATGGATATAAATGGCAATTGTGTTGCTGAAAAAAGGTATACAATGCCCAGTTCAAACCTGGAAATCGACATGAGCTCATATCCTGACGGAGTGTACGTAATAAAATTTCTATCCAAAGCTGGAATTCAATATGCAAAAGGGGTAAAATTTTAGTTCAATTGAATAGCTAGATTTTATAATAACACCATCCATTTGTCAAGTTAGGTATAAACGGATCACGCCATGTATGGAGGAATAATGTAATTATTGAGGATTTAAAAGAAAGACCAATTACTGTTTAAAGCTATTGATAGGTATAAATTAATTATAAAACCAGCGTCGAAGCAATAAAAACAAAAAGCTATATTTACTAACCTCTTGCTTTGCAAAAGGAGAGAAGACTTCATCAACACAAACGAACATGGAAAAGAGTTTAGGCGTTTTCACAATTGCACTTTTATTGTTAATCATGTCCTGTAAACCGGAAACCAAAAAGAAGGAAACCGCCCAGGAAAAGACAAGTAATTGGCAAGTAGACTTTTTCGATGATTTTGATACATTCAATAAAGACAATTGGCAAGATCAGATGATTTGGGTGAACAATGAGGATCAGTGTTATGTGCCGGAAGGTGAGTTTAATACCAGAGAAGTTAGCAATGGCACACTTAAGTTGCGCGTGGTGGATATCGGTACGAAGCGCCCTTGCGACAACTTAAATGTAAAGACAGGGGAGAAACACCCAGATACCCAATACGCAGCCGGTCGTATCATCTCCAAAAATCGCAAGGAATTTGCTGAAGGAAAATGGACAGCCAGACTTCGCGTCAAGAATAGTGGTCTGTCGGGCATGTTCCCTGCCTGGTGGTTATTGGGCGCGTATAATAATGAACCTCCCGTGGAGGACGAAGACGAAACAGTATGCTGGCCATTACAAGGCTCAGGGGAAATAGATATTTTTGAACATCACAGCGATGGAGGTCCGGACCACTACGCTGCACGTGCCATTAAAAACCTGGGAGAATGCCAAAAAGGCGATTGGCAAGGTAAGATGTTGGTTCAGGAAGCCAAACTGGAAGAATATCACGATTATTCTGTAGAGTGGGATGACAAGGATCTCGTCTTTAGATTAGACGAGGTTGAAGTATATCGAGCGGTAGATGAAGGCGCAAACATACCCGAGCCAATGTTCGCTATTCTAAATTTTGCGAAAATAAATGATTCTCCCTTGACACAAACCTGGGAAATGGAAGTGGATTGGGTAAAGTACGAGTCCAGAAAGAGATAGAAATAGTACCTTGGAGAAATGAATTATAAGAGCTTTCTGGACAACATCAATCAAAAAACGCAATTAACGGAAGATGAGGAATTCATATTGATTTCCAAACTAAAGCAAAGAACTTATCTCAAGGGACAATACATCATACAACAGGATGACATCTATCGATACCAGACGTTTGTGGTTTCCGGAAAAGTAAGGACGTTCTATCTCGATAATGATGGAAATGAACACATCGTGGCCTTTGGTATTGAAAATTGGTGGGTGGGAGATATTTGCAGTTTTACTACCCAAACCCCGGCGGAATTCAACTCACAATGCCTGGAAAAGACCGAAGTAATACAGATTGCTTTTGAAGATATGGAAGACCTTTACCGCGAGGTTCCAAAATTGGAACGGTATTTCCGCATCACAATCCAAAAAGCATATGGGAATATGTCAAAACGCATAGTTCGAAACCATTCCATGCCAGCCAAGGACAGATATTTGTATTTCTTGGAAACGTATCCTGAAATTGCGCAACGCGTACCCCAATATATGCTGGCCTCTTACCTTGGTATTACAAAGGAGTTTCTGAGTAGAATGCGAAAGAAGATGGCAAACGATAACAAAAATTGACCTACATCAATTTATTTTCTTAACCTACCTTATTTTTCTTACGGAGCCTTGCCTCTAATTTTGTACTATAAATTTTCCTACAAATCAATTCGTATCAAGATTATGGATAGAAAAGACTTTATCAAAAAATCATTGCTTGCTGGCATAGCGGGAAGTATGCTCCCGGCAGCCGCAAAAGGGGATAATTCCACCGCCAAAAATTCTACCTATTCGAAGCTAATGGATCAAGTAGGATTCAATCATGTACCTAATCAAAAAGAGATAAGAACAATGAATACAGTATATCATAAAGCAAATACAAGAGGCATGGCCGATCATGGCTGGCTCACGGCAAATCACTCGTTTAGTTTTGCCCATTATTACAATCCGGATCGAATGAATTTTGGAGTATTGAGGGTTTTGAATGACGATAAAATCGCACCATCAAAAGGATTTGGCATGCACCCTCATGATAATATGGAGATTATTTCCATTCCATTGGAAGGAGCATTAGAGCATAAAGATAGCCTGGGCAACGGTGCAGTAGTTCAGCATGGAGACGTTCAGGTAATGAGTGCTGGGACGGGGATCCGACATAGTGAATTCAATGCCAATACAGACCAGGACATGAAATTGCTACAAATCTGGTTGTTTCCCAATAAAAAGAATGTAACACCACGGTACGATCAAGTATCCATTAAAGACATTGAAAAGAAAAATACATTTTATCAAGTACTTTCACCAAATGTCGATGACCAGGGCGTTTGGATACATCAGGACGCCTGGTTTCATTTGGGAGAATTTGATCAGGATGTTCTAACAACCTACGAAGTCAAAAAGCCAGGGAATGGTATTTATGTCTTTGTCATTGAAGGTACTGCAGAGATAACCGGACAGGCATTGGGCAAACGAGATGGTTTTGGGATTTGGAATGTCAATGATTTTGAAATTCAAGCAGATAAAAACAGCCGTATTTTACTTATGGAGGTACCAATGTCTCTTTCGTAGAGCTAAATATGTTCAGTCATCTTCGATGGAAGGGTTGATGGATTTCAAAATATACTTGTCAAGAAAAGATCTACATTTGGTAATAAGAGTAAGAAATGAGAAATAGGTTCAACAGGTTAGTACTTAATAAGAGTAAAAAGAAGTGTGGCCAGGACAGCTTTGTGGAAGGACCGACTGATGTCGAAGAGTGGCGACGATAGTCGATAAAAAAAGGAGCATGTAATTGGTGGTTGGCCTCCCATCGCTTACGCGTTCCTTCCCTTGATAGTTATCACTATCACATCTGCGATGCTCGGTTAGTCCCATTGCAGGGCTGCATTAAGCTGTCTTGATTTTTGGGTACCTTTTTCTTGATAAAAAGGTACATGCTGCAGGTGCTTTATTCAAAAGAAGGAGTATTCATGAACGTACAAAATACATAAAATAGACAATTAAAATTTAAAATAGTACAAATTGTATCTTATAATTATCTAGGTTGATACTAAAAAGTAGATACTATAAAACATAAGATGATTTATTTTACAACAAACAAAACGTAATACATATGAAAAAGATACTTGCATTTGCAGGGAGTAATAATGCCAAATCGATCAACTATCAATTGGTTGAGTTCACCGCATCTCAGATTTCAGATTTTGAAGTAAATATTTTAGACATCAGGGCATGGGATGTGCCAATGTATTCGCTGGATTTGGATACTGGTGAAGCACCGGAAAAAATAGCAGAGCTTATCCGGTTGATTCATGAACATGACGGTTTTATCATTGCTTCTCCTGAACACAATGGGGGTACTCCGGCTTTTTTTAAAAACATTATCGATTGGTTGAGTCGAAAAAGCAAAAAAGTTTTTGATCAAAAACCAGTCTTCTTGATGAGCACGTCACCGGGTGCAACGGGTGGTGCGACTAATCTGAAATACCTGATCAATTCGTTGCCGTATCAGAGAGCCATAATTGGAGCGACATTTAGTTTGCCTTCATTTTACGATAATTTTAAAGAAGGAAAAGTTGTCGGAGATCAATTGGGAGTATTACAAGAAAGGCTAAATGAATTCAAAGAAGCGCTAAATGAATAGTGGGCGACTAGAGGCATTCAGCGATGGTGTTCTTGCTATTATTATTACCATTATGGTTTTAGAAATGAAAGCACCGGAGGAAACTACTATTGAAGCGCTTATTCCAAGTGTTCCGATCCTCAGTAGTTATCTGATTAGTTTTATCTACATCGGAACCTATTGGAACAATCATCATCATTTGTTTCAAATTACCGAAGAGGTAAATGGACAAGTACTTTGGGCCAATCTTCATCTATTGTTTTGGTTGTCTTTGATACCTTTTGCTACATCATGGGTGGGCGAAAATCATATCGAAGCATTGCCCGTTGCGTTGTATGGATTTATTTTGCTGATGTCTGGCATTGCCTATTCCATACTTCAGAATAAAATTATCCAAAATCATCCTGAGGATTTTCCATTACGTCAAGTGGTGAATGGAAATAGAAAAGAAAAATTATCCTTGCTGCTTTACTTGATTGGTGTCCTGGTCAGTTTTGTAAATCCTTGGGTGGCAATACTCTCGTACATTACAGTATTGATCATGTGGTTTATTCCAGACAAACAAATTGAAAACTTTTTCAAAATTAATAGCGGATAATCGTCTGGATGTATTCTGTAACTAAACCGGAATACGATCTATAAAGACGGCTAAATCTTCATAAGTGCATTGCATGGTCTGCAATGGCATAACGGAAGTTTCTATTCTAAAATTAAATCACTTCAACGTTTATCAACTCAATCGAAAAAGGGAAATTATGCGAATTTTAAATGTAATAATTGTGCTGTTATGGTTTTGCATATCGTTGCAGGCACGAGAACAACAGACTGAAAAGTCGAAAAAAGAAGCACCCGGATTTAAAGTATTAAGAGCCGAAGAACATTATGCCTACCTTAAAGAAAAGGATGAAAGCCCATATGAAAAAGATGTTTTTGATGCGATAAAATATATTTCATTAGACTCCTCCAAAGATATTTATCTTTCCTTCGGTGGACAATATCGACCTCGATTCGAACACTACTCGAATCGTTTTTGGTCGGAAGAGCGGGATCAAAACTTTTACTCGCAACGGTTCGCCTTGTACACCAATGCAGTATTTGGAAAATACGCCCGTCTGTTCGGAGAGTTGTATCATGGATATACCAGCCACGAAAAAGAATTTGCGGAGAACGATCAATTAGACCTTTTTCAGGCATTTGCGGAGTTTAAAGTAGATTTTGCCAGTAATAATATAATGTCCATTCGATTTGGCCGCCAAGAAATGGGGCTGGGGTCGGCCCGACTCGTTGGAATTCGTGAAGGACCTAATATTCGTCGGTCCTATGATATGGCACGAATTATTTTTAATAGGGATAAAACGAAATTGCAAGCTTTTTATGGAAAAGAGGTGCGGCCTCTTTTTGATGCCTTTGATAATGTGTTTTCACTTTTTGACAATGAAGCAACCAATCCAAAACTTTGGGGAGTATATACCCAGTTTGTTATAAATGGGCTAAATGGTTTGAATGAAATTTATTACCTCGGCTTTCAGGCCGATAATTCTACATTTAATGATGTCAAAGGAGACGAAACAAGACACACGATTGGTATCCGGCGATCAGGAAAAATAGGAAACCATTGGAAATACAATTCGGAGGTTATTTATCAGTTTGGTGAAATCGGAGACGACGCTATTAGCGCATTTAGTATTGATACCGATTGGCATTATGAATTACTCCACACCAAATGGAAATGGTCTCCAGGGTTGAAATTGGAATATACCAGTGGAGATGGTGAAAAAGGAGATGGAAAAATAAATTCTTTTAATCCCATGTTTGTCAATCCGGCCTTTTACAGTTTGGCGGCTACGGTTACACCAATCAATATAATAGGAGTTCACCCCTCAGTAAGTTTTCATCCTCAAAAAAGAATAAAGTTATACGTTGAATGGGCAATCTTTTGGAGAGCATCCAAACACGATGGATTGTATCGACCGACCCGATTTATTAGTCGTGCCGGTAATGATTCAGAAAGTGCGGGTATTGGCCATCAATATGGGGCGAAGGTTGGATATGAGGTGAATAGACACTTTTCGATAGACTTCGACTTAAGCTATTTTATTGCTGGAGACTACCTGGAAGATAGTGGTGAAGCTGAAAATATATTTCACATCGCACCCACTTTAAATTATCGATTTTAAAACACTTTTATAAAAAATAATCAATCCGATAATGGATTCGACCACGATTTTTACAAACACTACAAATAAATTTATAGACATGAAGTATTCTTTTTTTATGCGAAGCGCAATTGCAATCTGTTTTTTGGTGATTGTAAGTTGTAATCAAAAAATAACCGATACATCTTCCCGGCCAATAAGACCAACTGTAGATTTATCGGGTAAAACATTGACTGGGGCATCTGTTTTGGCTTTTGGAGCGAATAATGTGCTCTTCATAGGCGATAGTAAGGCAAGTAAGGTTTATGCCATTCCTACCACGGCAAAAGCGGTAAAAGACCCCGTTCCATTTAATAATTTCGGAATCGACAGAAAAATTGCCATTGCACTGGGAGTGTCTTCAAGCGACTTGATTATCAACGATATGCAAATCCACCCTGTGAGCCAGGAGGCGTACATTGCGTTCAAAAATGGACATGCACCAAATGCAAAATCCTTGATTGCCGTAATAAGTCCGACGAATAATAACGTGCGATTTTTAGACCTGACAAATGCGGAAAAACAACAGGTATCGCTAAAAGAACCACACACCGAAGGGTTTAACTTCTACAGAGACTTGCCTTCCAGCACGCTAAATATTACGGATATAGATTACCTCGATGGATTTATTTACGTAGCGGGCCTTACGAATGGAGAATTCGCCTCTACGTTAAGAAAGATCAAGTATCCCTTTGATGGAAATCAGAGTAAAGTGGCAAGTATTGAGATGTACCATGCCGTACATACTCAAAATGAGACGAGGGCACCGATAAGGACTATGACCTTTGAAGAGATCAACGGAGAATCCACGTTGATTGCAGCATATACCTGTACGCCATTGGTAAGTATTCCCACGAGTGATATCAATGAAGGAAACCATGTGAAAGCAAAGACGATTGCGGAGTTGGGGTTTGGAAATACGCCTATAGATATGATCACGTTTATGGCACAAGAGCAAGATGGTTCTTTTGACAAGAAGCTTCTCATTACAAATAAACAGAGAAGTGCCAGCTTAATCTCTTTAAAGGATTTTACCAAAGCGAATGAAGGTAAAGGCATGGATAGTGGATTTACAATGGGACCAGAGGGAGTGAATATATTCCCCGTACCCATGGCAGGAGTGATGCAGATATCCGATCAAAATCAAATGATGCTTTCTGTGTTGAGAAGGAATATGGATACAGGGGCTGTGGATTTGATTTCAAAGATGAAGGGTGCGTATTTTAGATTGAGTGATTTTGCGAGTGAATATGAGTTTCCGGAATTTACACATAGAGATGGAGATCCGTGGTTTGATTATCAAAATGCCATGAAGCAAATGGAGGGATTTCCTGAATTGATGAAGACGAAACAATGATTCAAATTTGAGAATATTGGTGAATAGGGCGTGGCCTTATTCGCCTTTTACCCAATGCTTGATAATGAGACTTTTAATATGCATACTGTTTCCTCTACTTATCGTTTCCTGTATTAAAAAGGATATCGATAAAATTGCCATGGAGAGGTTCGCTCCTAAGGTTGAGGCTATATATCCAACTGCAGATACGTTACCTGAGAATCTACTTCGATTTTACATCCAATTTTCTCACTCGATGAAAGCAGTTGACAATTTAGAGCACATTAAATTGATGGATGATACAGGAGAAGAACTTACAGGAGCCATTTTTAATAATGTTTATGAATTGTGGGATACTGAACAAAAACAGCTCACCCTTATTTTGGATCCAGCAAGGGTAAAGACAGGGTTGATTGCCCACGAAAAAATGGGAAGAGTCTTAAAGCCAGGCAAACGCTATCAACTCGTAATTGAAAAAGCGGAGGATATTTATGGTAATGTTTTGGAAGCCCCTTTTGAAAAGGACATATTTATTTCAAAAGAAGATGTAGAAGTACCCAAAATTGAAAATTGGGAAATAGTACTGCCAAAACCCGGAAGTAAACAGGCAATAAAAATCAACTTTTCACAGATATTGGACCGACTTTCTTTGTATCATAAAATTCGCCTGGTGGATGAGAAAGGAAAAGAGGTATATGGTAAAATCGAAATAGGAAGATTGGAAAAAAGCTGGTATTTTGAACCCTACGAAAAATGGCAAAAAGGAATCTATACACTTTTAGTCAACAGTAGATTGGAAGATCCGGCAGGCAATAATTTAAATGGATTGTTTGACCATAAATTGGGGAGTTTGAAAAGTAATAATGAAGGCGAAATGAAGGAAATAAAAATAGTGATTGATTAAAAGTTGAGCAAACTAATTTTAAATGGTCTGGCAAGTTTTGATCAATAAAATAATTTTGATTATCAATGACTTATATTATTTTAATAGTGATAACCATGTAAGGGTTAGAAAATGGTTAAAAACCAATTTTGGCGGCATTTTTGACCAAAAATGATGACAAAACTACTTACACCGAATATGTTAATCGATAAACTGAATAGTTATAAATTATTTATATGAACAACCGTATAGATTTGGGCTTATCTCGTACATTGAGCACAATAATAATCTACTCAATCTTTGAATAAACTCATATTTCTTGTCGGTGGTCTTTTACTATTGATTCTGGTGCAATGCAATGTGTCGCAAGAAGAATTTGCAGATCCCGCCGAACTTCATAAAACCTATTGTGGCAGTTGTCATTTAATTACGGATCCCACCAACATTCCGAAGTCAATTTGGAAAGAGAGTGTTTTGCCAGAAATGGCCGCACGATTGGGTTACATCCATAATGGATACAATCCTACTTCAGGAGTCTCCATGGAAGAAAAAGTGTATATAGGCATGAGTGGCATCTATCCAAAAGAAGCCGTAATTGATAGTACTACATGGCGTCAGATTCATGACTACATCATTGCTCAAGCACCCGAATCGGTACCCTATGATTCTCTAAGGAGTGATCGGAATAGCGAATTGAAGCAATTTGTCCCTTCTACCGTTTCTTTGGCAAAAAGCAATTTAGCAGGTATTACAAACATTCATTTCGAACCTTCTACAAAACAAACCTTTGTAAGCGATGCAAATGGAAAGTCTTTTGTCTTGCAAGAGTCGGACGAAATTGGGCTTCGATTTCAATCACCGGTAATATCCAGAAAGCAGAAAGGAGAATATTTGTATGTAACCGAAATGGGATATATGCACCCTAGTGAAAATCCACGGGGGAGCATTTATAGAATAACCGCTAACAGGATTGATACCCTGGCACAAAAATTACATCGACCCGTTTTTACCGAAGTCGCAGATCTTAATGGAGATGATGTGGACGAAATTCTAATTTCGGAATTTGGCAATCATACAGGTGAGCTTTCCATGCTAGTACAGAATGAATCTCAATTTGAGAAAAGGACCTTACTAGCTGTTCCAGGAATAATCAATCTTGCAATTGCCGATATGAATAAGGACGGCAAAAAAGATATTGTGGTTTTGGCCTCTCAAGGGAACGAAGGTATTTATATGTTGTATCAAGAGGGAGAATTGGATTTTAGCGCAAAGCACGTACTCCGATTTGGTCCGGAGCATGGGTCGAGTTGGTTTCAACTGGTCGATTATAATGGCGATCAACACTTGGATATTGTACTTGCCAATGGAGACAACGCAGACTATTCCAATTTTTTAAAACCCTACCACGGAGTCCGACTATTTATCAATAATGGTAAAAATGAGTTTTCGGAAGAATGGTTTTATCCTATTTATGGAGCCACTCGAGTGCAATGCGAAGATTACGATATGGACGGCGATCTGGATATAGCGGTCATGGCTTTCTTTCCTGACTTTGATAATGCACAGGAAGAAAGTTTTGTTTGGCTCGAAAATACGAATTCGGCACAATATGATTTTGTACCGCATACGCACCCAAAAGCCAATTCGGGCCGATGGATGGTCATGGAAAGCGCCGATTTTGATCAAGACGGTGATCTTGATATTATGCTAGGCTCTTATCTTTTACCCGTCGATAGAAGAAAGTACAAATCCGTTATTGACACCTGGATGTCGGAAAAAGCGGATCTTCTACTTCTGGAAAATAAAGCTATTGAATAGGTCAAAATAAAAAGCTTAGTACTTACTTGTTGTGTGCTTTTTGATTAAACAAAGACAAGGCTGAAAGACTTGAACATTTTAGCCTTGGATTGTAATCCAAGGCTAGGAATTAGCTAAGAAGCCAATTTTGGCGGCATTTTTGGTTAAAAATGATGACAAAATTACCACTGGTGGGTTATTTATATCCTAAACAAAGACAAAGGCTTAAAACAAAATCCAATTATTTGGATTCTGCTCTCAATCTTTCCTGATGTCGTTCCCAGTTTTTATGCAGCGATTCTGAATAAGGCTTCACACGATTTGGGTCATATAGTAGCCTACCTTTGTCTCTTCCGGTTTTTTCACGGACTGTTTCATAGGGATTATCCTGAAGATATCGATCATTGCGTTGGCCAGTCACCTGCCAAGAAACTTTTACATTGGGTTCGGAAGTACGAATGGTGAATTTATTATCTCTCATTTCCTTATCGACAATAGCTTGGGCAAATGTACCGATAACGGTGAGTTGATACGCATATTCAATATTGAGAGCTTGAAAATAAACAGGCATTTGGACAATGGCGAATCCATTCTTATCTGTAGTTACATTACCTCGATACATATTCAGTGGCACAGGAGCTTCTATGCAGCTGTGAAATAGAAATTTATTTGTGGGATCGAGGGGATGATCGATTCTGAAATTTTTATTTCCAGAAACATTCAGATCTTCAGTGACATCTTCACTGCCTTGAACTTCAATCTTATGTTCTATTGGATTGAAGGTAAACCCTGCCATTTCTAACGAACTGGAACCAAATTTGATTATGCCATTTTTATCTGCAAAAAAGGTTGAAAAGTTATTTAGATCATATTGTATAAGCCCTAGATTATCCATAATGCACTGATCGTCATTTACCTTAATGTTAACTTGTCCAATTCCAACACAGGTAGCGTTTGTATCGGGATCAGTTATTTTAACCTCATTCGGATTGATGGCGACTTTGTTATCCATCGTATCACACACGGTGAAATTAAAATCTCCATTTCCAATGTTTACACTCTTGGTCTGTGCAGTACCTGTGGGATCAAAAAAATTGAACATTTTGCCATCACCATACTCCATGGCTTCCATTTGAATATTACCATTCATATTGAAGAAGCGCTCTCTGGTAAAATCTGGGTGAGACTCTAAGGTTTTTCTTATAGTTTCATTTACATCTTCAAACGAGACTTCAGTGAAAACTTCAGAGTCAAGCGGATTTTCGAAAAAGCCCTGAGTTAGTGTGCCATTTCCATCAGAATCAAAAATTTGCTCGAACGACTCATTGGGGCTATTAAATGTCCATTCTAAAGAATTTAGGCCCATTCTACTGGATGATGTTTTTGGTCCTTTGGCATTGTTGTTCGTATCATTATAGTTAAAAGAAAAAAGAACATTTCCAGATTCATCCATGATTTCAAATACCCCGGCATTTGGATTAAAAACAAATCGGGCATTTGAGTTGGTATCCGCGATGGTGGTAACATCTTCCACTTTCATGTCTCCATCGACATGCAATTTGGCTTGCGGTGGATCTATCCCTATGCCTACGTTTCCACTTTGAGCATATAGGTTAAAACATACCATATTGATAAGTACTACTGCGATTAAAGATCTCATATTCTATAGGTTTATAATTTTGCACATAAAGATGGATAAGAAGAGATTTCGGAGGTTGTGCATTATCGACATGACCTAATTCATTTGCGACATTCTATATTTTTGCATAAAATCATAAGTTTACATTGGATTGAAAACCGACGGTTAGATACTTTAATTAGCGAAAGCCACCAAAATTAAAAGTGAACAAGTGAGCGTAATCATGGTTTCTTTATCAACAAACAATAAACCGCTTTAAAAAACGAAAAAACATGCTAACTAAAATTTACGATTTCAAAAATTTCAAGGGAGATTTTACTGGAGGACTTGTAGCCGGAGTGGTAGCCTTACCTCTTGCATTGGCCTTTGGTGTTCAATCCGGTATGGGAGCTACCGCCGGATTATATGGAGCCATTGCCGTAGGTATTTTTGCTGCATTATTTGGCGGTACCGAAACACAGGCAAGTGGACCGACGGGGCCTATGACAGTAGTTTCTGCGGCCCTGGTAGCTGCTGCGATTGAGATGACCGGAAGTCTTGAAAATGCTACAAGTATTATTTTACTCACCTTTTTACTGGGAGGCTTGTTTCAGGTGGTCTTTGGATTTTTGAATATTGCCAGTTATGTGAAATACTTCCCTTATCCGGTAGTGTCGGGGTTTATGAGTGGAGTAGGGTTGATCATCGTTATCCTTCAATTATTTCCTTTTGTAGGATTGGGATCTGCCAAGTCAACACTTGCCGTGATTCAGGACTTGCCACGACTCTTTGGAGATGCCAATCCACAGGCATTGCTGTTGGGAGCCATTACCATAGTGGTGTATTTTGTCTTTCCAAAAATTACAAAAGCGATACCGAGCGCATTGGTCGCATTGATTGTGGCTACATTGATAGCCTTTTTCGCAAAGATGGATGTGCCTTTGATTGGTGAGATTCCTTCTGGATTACCATCGTTTCAGTTGGGTGGTATTTTTGAAATTGATCCGGGTGCATTAAGTATTGTGATAGAATATGCTTTAGTGCTTGCCGTCTTGGGAAGTATCGATTCGCTGCTGACATCGGTCATTGCAGATAACATGACCAAAACAAAACACAATAGTAATCGGGAGCTTATCGGACAAGGAATTGGGAATATGCTTGCGGCTGCAATAGGTGGTATTCCAGGAGCAGGGGCTACAAAAGGTACGGTAGTAAACATTAACGCAGGTGGAAAAACAAGAATGTCTGGGATTTTACACGGCGTATTCTTGCTTGCTGTTCTTTTAGGATTGGGTCAACTGGCTGCTCACATTCCATTGTGTGTATTGGCAGGGCTTTTAATTCCTATTGGTTTTAAGATTGTTGATTTCAAAGGATTAAAACATTTGACTAAAGTGCCAAAAGCAGATGCAGTAGTACTGATTTTGGTTTTGTTGATTACTACATTTGGTAGCCTGATCCAGGCAGTGGGTATTGGTGTAGCCTTGGCATGTTTATTATTTATGAAAAAATCTGGTGATCTCAGTGAGCAGGGAATGGAAGTAGGTGCAGTCGCAGATTTGGATGATTCAAAGCCCTGGCAAGATGAGCAAGAATTTTATGAGGAATATAAAGACAAGGTGATCATCAAACATTTGTACGGGCCATTGTTTTTTGGGTTTACCTCCTATTTTAAAGATCAAATCAAAGAGCTGCCGGATCAGGTCAAGGCAGTAATACTCAGAATGGATCGCGTGCCGTATATCGATCAATCAGGATTATATACCCTGGAAGATGTAATCTTTGACTTACGCGAACAAAACATTGAAGTACTCCTCATCGGACTTAAAGAACAACCGATGGATATGTTGAGGGCAGTGGATATCATTCCTGATCTTGTGCCGGAAGCGGATCTCTTTGAGCATATAGAAAATGGATTTGATTACTTAAGAACGAAATTAAAAGGAGAAGCTGCGATTTCATAATTCTTATTTTTTTGAATGGTTTTCTAGTGATGGTGGCTAGAGTTCTTCGCATTGATCAAGACAACAATTGCAAGGTGTGAAAACCAAATTGTACCCTGAAGATGGAGCATAGGTCAGAGAACATGCTCTCTTGAGTATCTCATTAATGATGCAATGGTTTCTAACCAATTGCAGTATTGTGCATTTCGGTTTACACATAAATGCACGGAGAACATTTTGAGCATAACTAAGCATCACAACACTTATCATTGCGAGCATAACCGAGGAATGCATCGTCTACTACATCACGTTTGTCGGCATGATATTGTCTTTCGTCAATTTAAATCGGCACATTTGATTTATGATAAGAATACTTCTAAAAAGGTGTTGTATATTAAGTGGTTGTAACTACCCTGGTGATCGTAATATATAGTAGTAATCCTGGGCTAGTAATAGGCTGAAATTTAATTTTAGCGGCATTTTTAACCAAAAATGATGACAAAGTTAAAAGTACCATTTCCATAAAGCAACTACCAGAGTAGTTTTCAGAGGATTTACATTTAATCGATTTTATTATGAATGAAAGCAGACGAAAATTTTTAGGATTTAGCATGGCAATGGGCTTCGCATCTGTTGTAAAAGCCAACCCTTTTCCACAACTAAAAAACTATGAGCAAAGTGATACAAAACTGAAAATCCTCATTTTAGGTGGGACTAGTTTTCTCGGCCCTCATCAAATTGCTTATGCTCTAGAGAGAGGACATGAAGTGTCTATTTTCACAAGAGGAAAAACGGTACCAAAGGTTCACGCTGCTCTCTTTGATAAGGTGGAAAAGCTCGTAGGAGATCGGGAAGATAATCTCGAAGCACTAAAAGGGAGAACCTGGGATGTGGTCATTGATAATTCCGGTCGAAAAACAAAATGGACAGAGGACACTGCTCAGTTGTTAAAAGAGAATGTTGGTTATTATATGTATACATCATCGATTAGTGTGTACTATCCATTTACAGGAGAGGACTTTTCGGAGGGTCGAACATTGGTCACCGAAATTCCAAAAGATGCCGACCCAAACGAGATTCGAACCTATGAATATGGAGTAATGAAAGCAACTTCCGAGATCGCTACGATTGACGCTTTTGGTGAAGATAGATCCATCATTGTAAGGCCAACGTTGATTGTGGGTCCCGGAGATCGTACAGATCGTTTTCCATATTGGGTTGCCCGACTGGAAAAGGGTGGGGATATTATAATTCCAGGCAAAAGAGACGAGGTGGTGCAGTACATCGATGTTCGGGATTTGGCAGAATGGATGATTCGATTGCTCGAAAATAAAGCTGCTGGAACGTACAATGGTTCGGGGCCAGGATTCCCAATGACTACGAATGCCTTTGTGCATGGTATTCATGCCAATTTCACTTCGGCAGTCAATTATATTCAGATTGATGATGTCGCATTTTTAGAAGCGAATGGTCTTATTGGAATCCAGCCATGGGTAATCCAATTGCCAAACTATGCAGGCATGTCAAAAAGCGATAACAGCAAGGCAATAGCTTCAGGATTAACCTTCCGATCATTGTCCGAAACCGTGAGTGACACGAAAAAATGGTGGTATTCAGAAGCGGTAGACCAAGAACGAAGAGACAATATTTTGGATGGCGAACAATCTTTTATGAAGAGGGAAAAAGACATTATTGAGAAGTGGAAAACTAGAATGGGTTAGAAATTCATCGTAACGACCGAATGCATGTCTTCCAAACCATTATTCGACAGCTGACCTTTTGACTTACGAGAATAGAAATGTACCAGTTCAATAAATAATATATTGCGTAATCAAATGAATAACGTCTTAATCGATGCGCACTAGAAGCGACTCCCTACGGGGTCGAACTATATTTGCCACATTGTGGCTACAATAGAATGAACCTCTTTGAGGTCCTCATTTTATTGATCTCGGACAAATCTCCCTAGATGAGCAAAGCGAACAAAAATAATTGTATCGACCATAGAATGGTCACTCTAGGTTGTCAATGCGAGTGCATAAACCTGTATATTTATTTTATTATCAAAATCTAAAAGATATTTCTGGATAAGTATTATGAAATACACGTACCCAATATTTTTTATTTTAATGACAATATTTTGTTTTGGTCAAACAGAATCAAACTTTTACACCATCGCAAAAAAGCACACCATTTTTTCCAATATCCTGGAAGAGGAAAGAGAATTCTACGTACATGTTCCAGAAGGTTTTTGGGGTATGGATATGATCATGAAGCAATATCCCGTAGTCTTTGTACTGGATGGAGAAAGTCAATTTTTAAATGCAGTATCGGCCATTGATTTTTTAAGTTCGGCACCACAAGGGAACGACTGGATGCCAAGATCAATTGTGGTGGGAATTCCAAATACCAATAGAACACGCGACCTCACACCAACAAAAGCAAATCATTGGGAAGACCCGGCTGTAGATGAATTGTCTGGAGGAGGCCCCAAATTTCTCGATTTTATAACAAAAGAACTTGCACCCCATATAGATAGCATGTATGCGACGTGTAATTACAGAACAATAATTGGTCATTCTTTGGGAGGGTTAATAGTATTTGAGGCGCTTTTGGAGTATCGTAACTTCTTTACTAATTACCTCGCGATTGATCCAGCTTTAAATTATGATGGGGAATCTTACATGAATGTATTGGTTGATACCTTACGTAGAATTGACCTTTCTAAGGAAAAGGTATTTGTTGCCAAAGCACAGACTGTACCTACATTTTATGAGTTAAATGAATTGGAAATGGATGAGGCAAAGTTTGTACAGACTACACGCTCAAACCGTAGATTTTTACAGTTAGCCGAATCAGAATCGTGGAACATTGATTTAGCCATTCGGGATTATTTCAATGAAAATCATTTTTCTGCACCGTATCCAGCCATATATGAAGGCATGAAATTCTTTTTCGACTTTTATCCATTCCCTGAAATTTTAGATTATTATCATCCGAAATACAGGGAAAAAAATAATTTGGTCCAACAGATGAAAAAGCATTATCAATCGATTTCCGAACAAATGGGATTCGAGGTTATTCCAATGGAAAGCTATATCGTTTCCTGGGCTTTCGGTTTATCTCATTTTGATCGGAGTGACTTGGCGGAGGTAATGTATGACTACAACATCGAACTTTATCCAGATCACCCATCCGTATATAATACCAAAGCTCGATTTATGCGTAGTAGCGGAAATCAAAAAGAAGCGATTCAATTATACGAAAAATCACTTTTGATAAAAGAAGATGTAGAAATAAGGAAATTACTCGAAGAATTACAAGCAAAAATTGACTGATCGCTTTCTTTGGTAAGCTGTAAATAGAGTAACATAGTAAGATAAGCATCTCCGCCTATGCGCAATGGTAATATTCTACATCCATTCCAAATCGACTCCATAATGCAAAGTGGGTAGCATCGTCTCAAGATGCATTTCGATAATCATAAATGCCATTCTTTTCAAGATAACCTTTAATGTATAAAGCGTTGGTGTTTTTAAGTTTTTGTTTCTTTAGTTATTGGGACATGAGTGCAATAGTAAACTCATGTTTCCATGGAGCAGAAGATGTGATACGGTTATTAGATAAAGAAGTGAAATGCTATATTAATGAACATCACTACAAGGTAACAGTAGAATATCATTACATTTCGAACAATTTAAGAGAAGACGGTCTTACAAGAGGAAAGTAGAGGGTCCATTTCTGTTAAGTCTTCAATTTCACGTTTTCTTAAAAAAATTAAAATCAACCGATCATGTCAACTAAAAAATTACAACACTATTGGAAGAAGAATCTTCGCTACGTACTCATTTTATTGAGTATATGGTTTGTAGTCTCCTATGGATGCGGGATACTTTTTGCAGATTCCCTAAATGCCATCAAACTAGGAGGATTTCCATTAGGATTTTGGTTTGCTCAACAAGGTTCTATTTATATCTTCTGTATCCTCATATTTGTCTATGTATGGCTTATGAATAAACTGGATAAGGAATTTGATGTAGACGAGAAATAGTTCATTCAAACAATAGCTAAAAATAAAAATCATGGGAGTTCAAACATGGACATTCATTATAGTAGGCCTTACATTTTTGCTTTATATCGGTATCGCCATATGGGCAAGAGCGGGCTCGACAAAAGAATTTTACGTCGCTGGCGGTGGTGTGTCGCCTTTGGCAAATGGCATGGCTACTGCGGCAGATTGGATGTCCGCTGCATCATACCTCTCTATGGCCGGATTAATATCCTTTACTGGATATGCTGGCTCACAATACCTTATGGGATGGACAGGTGGATACGTTTTGTTGGCGTTATTATTGGCGCCCTATTTAAGGAAGTTTGGAAAATTTACCGTCCCGGACTTTATTGGTGAGCGGTACTACTCCAAACAAGCCCAGCTTATCGCATTAATTTGTGCAATTTTTGTTTCCTTCACCTATGTGGTAGGCCAGATGAAAGGGGTAGGAGTAGCGTTCGCTCGTTTTTTTGAAGTGCCATTTTCCACGGGTATCTTTATCGGAATAGCAATTGTGTTTTTCTATGCGGTATTGGGAGGAATGAAGGGAATCACCTACACACAGGTGGCTCAATATTGCGTATTGATTTTTGCCTTTACCGTTCCGGCAATTTTTATTTCCTTGCAAATGACAGGAAACCCAATTCCTCAAATAGGTATGGGTGGTACGATGTCTGATGGGACCTATCTTCTGGACAAACTCAATATGCTGAGTACCGACTTGGGTTTTTCCGAATATACTACGGCGGGCATGAATGATCGGGTAAATATCTTTTTTATTACGGCAGCATTAATGTTTGGTACCGCGGGGTTGCCTCATGTAATCGTTCGATTCTTTACGGTTCCAAAAGTAAGAGATGCAAGAAAATCGGCTGGGTATGCGCTACTTTTTATAGCTATATTGTATACCACAGCTCCGGCAATTGCAACATTTGCCCGGGTTAATCTTATTGAAACGGTAAGCAATAAACCGTATACTGAAATGCCTTCATGGTTTAAAAAGTGGGAAGAAGCAACCTTGCTTTCTTTTGATGACAAAAATAATGATGGCCTCATACAATATGTTGCTGATAAAAATGCAAATGAGCTCACTATAGACCGAGACATTATGGTTTTGGCCAATCCCGAAATTGCAAAATTACCGGCTTGGGTAGTGGCCCTGGTTGTCGCCGGTGGATTGGCAGCAGCCTTAAGTACTGCCGCTGGATTATTGTTGGTAATTTCTACGTCGATTTCCCATGATCTATTGAAAAACTATCTACGTCCGAACATATCTGAGAAAGGTGAATTAAGGGCCGCACGGATTGCAATCGCATGTGCAGTAATATTAGCGGGTTTAGCTGGACTCAACCCTCCTGGATTTGTGGCTCAGGTAGTAGCACTCGCATTTGGTCTTGCGGCATCATCTTTCTTCCCGGCAATTATTTTGGGAATATTTGATAAGAGAATGAATAAAGAAGGAGCAATGGCAGGGATGATTGTAGGTATACTGTTTACTACAGCGTATATCTGGTATTTCAAACCCCAACTTTATGGACCGGGTACGCCGGATGGATATTGGTTTGGCATCAAGCCTGAAGGTATCGGGACACTCGGCATGTTGATCAATCTTGTAGTTTCACTCGTAGTAAGTCGACTTACGCCACCTCCACCAGAATCCGTACAACAAATTGTTGAGGATATCAGAATACCTCGAGGTACGGGAGCCGCCTCACATTTGGCACACTAAGAAAAAGGAAAAACAGTAAATGTTTAGTTAGTCACGGAGAATTGGAACGTTGCATTTTGGTTATCCGAAGCAAAAAATCAAAAAATGATCAAGGGAATTTATGCAGATTGTATCGTAGGGGCTTATTTATTGGGAACTTTATTTCTTCGATTTATGGTGGAAGGAAGTTTACAATCACACCCGATTGTCTCTATAGCTTTAGGTTTGGTAATGTTGTTGTTGCTATGGGCAATGATCAAAATCCGATTTTTGCGGCCTAACTATTTTGGCTTATTGGGGAAGAAAAAATAAATCGCGACATTTTGAGAAAAGAAATTAAACAGACCATTAACAGAACACATCGGATCCATTGCAAAGCTGAATAAAAATCTATTTGTAAATGGCTTGCCAAAAACAAGATCAGATAAATTAATGCGTAGAACCCTTCGAATGATCGCCTCCAATGATACTATCAATTTAGGAGACATTTCTATCTTACTCAATCCAGAAGTCGTTAAAGGGATCTTGGATGGAGTATTGGTTTCAGCCGGGTCTGCTCAAAAGACGAAATTTTCATTTTTGGGAGCCCATTCAGAACGGACAAAGTTCCAGGTGTCCAAATCCAAATTGGAGTCGAATTGACAATCAATGAGTTCCATGAATCCTTCAATAGACCAGTCATAATTGTCTCCATAGCGGACACCAATCAGGCACTCTTCAAACTGGCAATTTGAAACAGTCACATTGTGGTTGGGAGAACTATACCCAAGTTCGATTCCCTGGCCACAATTTTTAAAAGCACAATTGCTGATTGTATGCGTTTTGGTAACATTATTGGCACTTGATAAGGCAATAGCTTCGTGAAAGATACCTTCGAAATGGCAATCACTGATCTCAATTTCGCCTCCTCCACTGGAACCTGAATCGATTCCATCGTCCTTTGACCACATAAAAGTCGAATTGGTGATTACAGCATCGGATCGATTGATATAGATACAATCGTTGTCTTCGTCTTGATATTGATTGCTATATTCCGGAAAATCAGTGAATGTAGAATTCGAAATTATTATATCTGCATTGGATACTTCCCCTGCAGTTTTTGCCCGTTGAATCAATGAATTATCCAACCAAAGGGTAGAATTGTTAATCAAATAGAAGATCTGACCAATGTGATCGATAAAGTGTGAATTCAGCATTGCTAAATCGGAATTGTCGAGATAAAAAAGTGCTTGTCGTTTGGCGTGGCCATATTGATATGCCGGACTATCATGAAATCCAGATTGTGCGATAATCGAATGATTAACGGCAACAGTCGTCTGTGTGCCCATTGAAATTATACCCCCCCAAAATGATTGTGGGTCCGAGCAAGTAATAACGGTTGGATTATCTGCTATGCCATTAATTATAAATGTACCCATGTTATAGATATTGACGCCTTCATCAATTTTTATAACGCATCCTTGTGGAATTATGAAAGCAGTACCAGGCATAATGGTGAGATCTGATGTTATGTGGTAATATTCATTTTTTAAAAGTTCTGTATCTTCTTCAATTGTACTTTCCAATACGATATATTCTGGATCAGTATCAACAATGGTAAGTTCTTTAATTTCATTGTTTAGTTTAACTGAAAGCGTATTAACTGATCTATCTGATGGAACATTGAGAGAACCTATACCTCTTTTTAAGGTAGTTGTATTTCCATCAATGGTCAGATGTGCGTAATACTTAGATCGTTCTTCTTCAGAAACATTCGCATTAAATAGTATGGGTAGATTCAAACCTTTAGGAAAGCGTTGAGGATAAAAGAAATTCAGATCTGAAAGTGCAAAGGATTTATCATCAATCTCCGATGGTGTAAATTTCTTTATTCCCCATTCGGCCTCGCCTCGCTCTTCATCGATAATGACAAATTGATAAACTGTATCTATAGTATTTGTGGAGGTTGTAGCATTCACAGAGAGTTCATAATACCCAGCATTCTGTATAGTTAAAGAGGCGAAAAGGTCCACTGTCTGATCATTTAGATGACTTTCGAAAGTTGTGTACTTTTCTTTGTCTTTAGCGTATATCGACAACATGCTTAGATGAGTCGTTTGTGTTTCAAAATCCAAAAACTCGATCGCATCTTCCGGAATCATGATTTCTTCTTCGGGTGGATTCATGTCCTCTTCAGGAGGAGTTACGACCTCTGCCTTTTCACAAGAAAATAAGCAAATAACCAACAATATTAAGAGATAATTTTTCATCTACAGTTGATCTAAAATGAACTGTCGACGATTAATCAGAAAAGCTTCTTTATCGTTAATTTCATCGATCAGACTTTGGGCATCACAAGGTTCTAAATCATGGCTGGTCTGATCAACGATAGCGGAATCTTCAAAGAAATCCACCAATTCATTTTCAATTCTATCAAATTCTCTTTGAATGTCACTTTCGTTAATCAGGTTCATCAGTTTTTCCATTTCTTCCAAATAGATGGAATATAAATAAGGATCTTTTGCAATGCTATAATCCAGATCATCTTCGATAGAAAAAATCAATTTTTCGCCAACATCATCAATTACGTCTTGTATGCTTCCGTAATACCTGTTGCCAAATACATTGCCTGTTCCCCAAGTGATACCGATCTCGTGCGGTAATTCTGCAAAAATATCATCCAGATCCCATGGAACGACATGAAACCGAATCTTATCATCGCCTGGTAAATCATACAAATAAATCTCGTCGGTATAGTCGCCATTTTGAATCAAATAATCAAAGGCGATTTTTTGCATGTATTGGCGTACATTTAGTACTTCATCCAATCGGTCAAATAATTCGACACCTTCGTAATCTTTGATCACATCATAAATGGTGTTAAATGCAGCATAATAATTGCCTACGGAGAAGCCATCGCCATTATCTTCGTATTTATAAGAATCGATATTTCCATAATAGCCTCTTCGAAGCAGAATACTGTGATCATTTTTATCCAGAAAATAATCATTAGGATTTTCGATCAAAAAATACACACCATTTGTCTCTTCATTTAGAAAGACTTCAACGTATTTGAAAAACAAAGGAAAAATATCTGCCTGCTGTAAAAGGCCGAATCCAATGCGATTTTCAATGTAACAGAGATCGGCCGACATGGCCAGAAGCCTAAAATCTTTACTTTCTGTGGGTTCGGAAATATGTTCTTGTCGAAAGGAAAGAAAATCTTCAGTATCCACATTGAATGACTTTCTTCGTACACGAGAAGCCGAGTTTCCTCGAACCTTCATCTTTTGTACTTGCACAGTATCCTCATTAAACCGAAGAAGAGGCACAGGATCACTCAAATCGTACGTAGTATCCTTTGATTCAAAAATAAAATTCAATATATCTTCTTCAAATGTGAAATAGAATTTATCGTGTGTTTCAGTTTCTACAGGATCTTCAGGCTCATCTGGTTCAGAAGGATTGGATGGAGCTTCGGTCGTTTCAGTACAACTAATAAATAGAAAAAAGAATAGCAAGTAGTTGAGTGCTTTCATGTAGTAATACGAGTTTAAAATTGCCGCAATCAAACGCAGATGAATTACGATCTTGAGATAATAGTAACGAAAACCCTCTAATAATGCGTGTGAATTCGATAGAATTTAACAAATTACAGTTAATAGCGCGGACAGTCTAAAAATTCAAAAAGTCTGTTTGATGGAATAAGCCCATAGAGCTTACCAGGCGCATTTTTTAAAATTCAAACATTCACTACAATATTTTACGAGTATGAAAAGTCGATTATTTTTTGTTTTTGTATTTGCTGTTTTAATGTATTGCCAAACGCTCGCTCAGCAAATCAAAATTCAATATCCATCCGATTATTATTCTGAAATATTGGACGGTAGGTTGATCTTACTAATTTCAGATAATAACAAAAACGAATTGCGATTTCAGCTTTCGGATAAACCCTCAACATGCCAGGGATTTGGAATAGATGTGGAGAATTGGAAAACAGGAACAACGATTGATTTTGATCTTTCAGCTTTTGGATATCCAATTCAATCGTATGAAGACCTTCCCGAAGGTGAGGATTATTTGCAAGTACTTTTTCATAAATATGAAACGTTTAACAGAGCAGATGGACACGTAGTTAAGTTGCCCATGGATAGGGGAGAGGGTCAACGATGGAATCGGGCACCTGGAAATGTTTATTCCATGGCCAAAAAGTATACCATTGATCATGGTACATCAGGAGAGATTAACGTTGTACTCGACCAGATTATTCCTCCCATTGTACCACCTGAAGACACCAAGTACATTAAACACATTCGAATTAAAAGTGAACTGCTATCAGAATTCTGGGGACGAGACATGCACCTGGGTGCACATGTTTTGTTGCCAGAGGAATTTGACGAACATCCAGAGGTGAAGTATCCCTTGGCTATCTTTCACGGGCATTTTCCAAACGATTTTGGAGGATTTCGGGTAGATCCGCCAGATTTGAGTCTTGAACCGGATTACAGCGCACGATTCAACATAGAGGGATATAATATTATTCAGCAGCAAGAAGCGCACGACTTCTACAAACAGTGGACAGGTCCGGATTTTCCTCGTGTAATTGCGATTGAGATTCAGCATCCGACGCCGTATTATGACGATTCGTATGCGGTAAATTCGGAAGCTCAAGGACCGTATGGAGATGCGATTACGTACGAGTTGATCCCCTATATTGAGGATAAATTTAGAGGCATTGGCGAAGGTTGGGCTCGATATGTATATGGCGGATCTACCGGTGGATGGGAGGCATTGGCGGTTCAAGTGAAATACCCTAAAGAATATGGAATGTGCTTTGTAGCTTGTCCAGACCCCATCGATTTTAGAGCGTACTGCCTGGTGAACCTTTATGAAGATGAGAATGCCTATTATCAGGAAGGACCGTTTCGAAAGACACTGGTTGCTGGTCATCGCGATTATCTCGGAAATGTCGACGCTTCGCTCCGAGACATGAACCACAGAGAATTGATCTTGGGATCAAAAGGGAGATCGGGTCAGCAGTGGGATATTTGGGAAGCAACCTATTCGCCGATAGATGAAGAAGGATATCCGAAACGAATCTGGGATCGTAAAACAGGGGTGATTAATAAAGAAGTGGCAGCGTATTGGAAAGAGAATTATGATTTGGCCTATATGCTAAAAAGAGACTGGGCCGAGCATGGCAAGGATTGGGAGCACAAAATTCACCTGTATTGCGGCGATATGGATAATTACTATTTAAACAATGCCGTCTATTTGGCTGAGGAAATTTTGCAAGAAACCACAGCTCCTTATTATAATGGTGTAGTGGATTATGGAGATCGGGCAGAGCACTGCTGGAATGGGGATCATGACAATGGGAATCATATTTCTCGATTGCGGTACAATCAAATGTTTGCGAAGAAGTATGTGGAGAAGGTAGGACTTATTGCGCCAAAGGGAGCGGACTTGACGAGTTGGAGGTATTGAGAGTTAATGGAGTACTTCTTGGTTACACAGAGAAGTATGGAGAAGAAACGGGGGAGCACAGAGAGATATTAATCATTAGGGTACTGTTTAAAATGGTAAGTAAACGTTTACTTACAAAGCTGAGAGGTTATACCTTTTCACTGCTCTGCCTAATTTGGACATTATTCGAAATCTTAAAATTTCTGGAGCCAGGACTTCTATTGATTCTCCAAAACCGAGAATGAGTCTTTCGAATTCATAATTGAGGTGTACATACAACTCTATAATGATACTCTTGTCCTCTCTTTGTTCGATTAATCGCTGTGAATGGTGAAAAGGTTTGGTAAGAACATAAGGGGCATTCCAACGGTCTATCCATAGTCGGGTAATTTTTAGCTCATCGTTTAATACCGTAACTCCTATGGTATTCTCGTAATAATCGTCTCCATTAAAGCTTTCCTTTTTATAGGTTCTTTTCAGGTCTAATCGAATTTTTTCTATACGATCCAGTGCCAGTGTAAGAAGGATATCGTCTTTTTCCTTATTCCCGATTAAAAACCAACGATTGTTAAACTCCTTTAGAATGTAAGGATGAAAAACAAATTCGCTCGCCTCAGGTGCCTTGAAAGGACGATACGTTATAATCAGACAAATTTCTTTCAAGATGGATTGATATAGAATATCGAGGTGTTCCAGACCCTTGAGATTTTCATTTTTATCTAAATGAATAATAGCGGACTGATTCGTTTTTTCCGTGTGAACTTTATCTTCCAATCGTTGAATAATTCCTCCCAATTCCGAGAACAATGAAAAACTTTTAAACTGTTTAAGCATTTCTACAGATTCTGATAAAATGCTCATATCGTTTTCAGTCAATGGAATATTTGTGATAGAATAGTTTTCATCATCGTATTTGTAATATTTTTTATCATAAACTACAATCGGAGCGTTGTATCCCAGCTTGTCGCTACGCATCAATTGTATGTCCAATTGGATACTTCTTCTGCTTACATTAACAGTACGACCTTCATATTCATAAAGTGCATCGGAACAAGCTTCAATGAGGTCATTCAGCGTCCATTTGCGATATCTGTTTTGGAGACAGCGGTCTATCGTTCGATAACGGATCAGCGCATTTTTATTTTGTGCCATAGGATTCAAAAATAAAACAAAATTCAACTACGCAAAATAGTTGCGCATGTATATTTCATCTTTGCTATCAAATAAAAACCAATACAATGGAATATCAAAAAATAAACGGACACACACTAATTGACCTTGGCTTTACCCCTGATAGATGGTTTGGGGAAGCAATAGCCTATATCAACGAAAAGCAACTATTGGGAGAAGAAAGGATGGAATACCTTGAGCAATTTCGTCCGGATCCGGTATTGGATCTGCATAAATCGCCAAAGCACTTTTCGGTTAATATCAAAGCAGAAAATGAATTGGAAGAATCTAATGTTGATGCAGTAATTCAGACTATGACAGAAGTTATGAAAACTCCGACAGTCATCGATGGTGCAATTATGCCTGATGCATGCCCTGCGGGACCGGTTGGAACAATACCTGTAGGAGGGGTGGTGGTTGCAAAAAATGCAATCCATCCTGGAATGCACAGTGCTGATATTTGTTGTTCTGTAATGTTGACTGATTTCGGAAGTGTCGATCCAAAAGATATTATGGATGCAGCTATGGCTTCTACACATTTTGGACCAGGTGGGAGAGACAGAGCAGAGCAATACAGATTTCCCACAGAATTATTAACTGCATTTCAGAGCAATTCTATGTTGAATGACAAAGATTCCATTAAAATTGCACGTTCTCATCTGGGAACACAAGGCGATGGCAATCACTTTTTGTTTGTTGGTCAATCGGCTAATACCGGAAATACCATGGTAATATCACATCACGGATCAAGGGGAATTGGCGCAAGACTGTACAGGAAAGCCATGAAAATTGCAGAACGATACAGAAGGAAAATTTCTCCTGATACACTTAAGCAGAATGCTTGGATTCCATTTGATACCGCAGAAGGACAAGAATATTGGAATGCCTTACAGGTCATTCGTAAGTGGACAAAAACCAACCATGTCGTAATTCATAACAATATTGCAAATCGTCTAGATGTACAGATAGAAAATAGATTTTGGAACGAGCATAATTTTGTGTTTAGGGACAATGATATTTTTTATCATGCCAAAGGGGCAACTCCTTTGGACAAGAATTTTCTGCCGGAACAGACTAATCTACGCCTGATTCCGCTTAATATGGCTGAACCGGTGCTTGTTGTGGAGGGAGAAACATCTTCTAAAAATTTAGGGTTTGCCCCACATGGAGCGGGAAGAAATCAGAGCAGATCAAAGCATAAAAAATCCCTTGAGCACCGATCCATTCAGGAAATATATGAAGAAGAAACATCAGGGTTGGATGTACGATTTTTTTCAAATGAAGTAGACATCACTGAACTTCCTTCTGCATATAAGAATGCAGATGCTGTACGCAACCAGATGAATGAATTTGGTTTGGGAAGCGTAGTAGATGAGATTATTCCGTATGGTTCAATAATGGCGGGTGATTGGAAAAACAAAGCACCATGGAGAAAAAGAAAAAAAGCTTGATTTGTTTAAAGCCAGAATTGGTAAAGAACGATATCACGATAAACCATCAAGCTTTTTTCTTCTCTGTGGAGAGCTTTTTGAGATAAACGTAGACTTAAACATTTTTAATGAGTGAAGAAAAAATAAATATCAAGTGTGCAAAATAATTGCGCAGTACTCCAATAGGTTTGTGATATAATTAAAAACAAAAGAACGATGAACAATAAATTTTTAAACGCGATATTCAAAAATAATACGATAACTGAAAACGGAGCGCTATCCAATTCTTCGACGGGAAGTGTGGCATTGAACTATTTTTCTAAATGTGGAACGTACAGAGGAAGAGCGTTGCGAGAAGTGTTTTCGGAGATTTCTGGGGTATGGAATGAGGACCCAAAACAAGCTTTACAATTAATATTTTACAACCGCATGATTACTAGAAAAATAAAAGGATTTTCGGAATCGGAGGATATACAGATGGGACAAGGAAATAGAAATGAATTTCTTAAAGCGATTATTTGGGTAGCTCGGTATGAACCGGAAAATTTATATAAAAACTTATGGATAGTTCCTCTCATTGGGTGCTGGAAAGATTTGTGGCATATGGACCTTATCGATGAATTGGACAATGCTAAGGTTTTTGAATTGATTCAAAGAGGAATTAATTGTGATTATAATAGAGAATTGATCGCAAAATATTTACCAAGAATCAGGTCCAAATCCAATACGTATAACGAACGACATGTTAGACTAAATACGTTTGCTTATGCCTTTATAAAGTTTATCAAATGGACACCCAAGCAATATCGAAAATTTAAATCTCAGGGTAAGGCCCATGATTTTCAAAAAAAGATGTCTAGTGGATTGTTTGATGAAATCAATTTTAATTCTATTCCTGGTAAAGCGTTGTATCAAATGGTCAATAATAGAGGCAAAGACCAGAAGACCACTTTTGAACGTCATGGGATAGATAAGGCTTATCTGGAGTGGATCAAAGATCAACCCGTTGCTAAGTTTACCGGATATGTGTATGAATTGATGAAAGTTGTTAATCACTCCATGAGTTTAGCTCAAAAACATACGGTAGACAAACAATTTGATGGTTTGATACAAAAAGCAATATCCAAAAGACCAATAACAAAGAATGTCTGGTGTGCGTTGGATACCTCCGGATCAATGGGAGCCCAGGTAGCAAATACTACAGCCTATGATATTTGTCTTGGCTTGGGAGTATACTTTTCAACATTGAATCAAGGAGCGTTTAAGGATAATGTCATAATGTTTGATAATACTTCCCAGGTGAAGCAGTTAAGCGGTAAGTTTAGTGACAAGGTGATGCAGTTGAAAAATTCGACTACGGCTTGGGGTAGTACAAACTTTCAGTCGGTCATTGATGAAATTGTACGTATTCGACGGTCCAATCCAGAGATTCCCATTTCAGATTTTCCCGATACCTTAATTGTAGTTTCAGATATGCAGTTCAATCCGGTCAACGGAAATAGTCAAACGAACTATAACCGGGCAATGGATAAACTTGCTCGAGTGGGTCTGCCGAAAATGACCATTGTTTGGTGGTGGGTTACTGGTCGTGCAATGGATTTTCCAAGTACGCTGGATGATGAAAATGTAATTATGATCGGAGGATTTGATGGAGCTATTCTTTCTTTATTACTAGATGACGAACCCATAGATCCTTATAACTATAAAGAAAAAAAGAAAATTAGTCCTTATGAATCAATGCAAAAAGCACTGAATCAAGAGCTTTTATCATTGGTTCATATTTAACAACATAAAGATCTCTTCAGCAAAAAAGACTAATTCATAATAGAAAAGGAAATCTGTAGATTTAAAAAGTGGTAAACGAAAACTTCAGCATACTCAATTATCTGAATAACACTTAAATGATGATCCTTTTATTCTTTTTTTGAAAAAGAAGCGAATATAAAGTTTTCAGTACCCATGGACAATACAAATGAAAAGATTACTACAGCAATACATAACTAAGGATCGGAAAAGATGAAGAAATTCAATCACTGGTAAATACATGTAATCTGAGATGAAGCATAACGTAAGACGGCTGCAGCAACTGTAAACCACTATAGAGAAATGCCTTCTGTGTTGTGCTCTTTTTGTGTCATAGTACTACAAAATCAATGCACTATCAATATAGGTTTCCCAGAAATAAGGTGGACCTAGTTAGATTCAAAAAAGTGGCTGTTTATTTTATTTATTATAGTACGTTATCAATCAAGTATAAATAAATGAGGTCTTTAGGTTACCTACCAAGTAAAAACCACTTCATTGATTGAATAATTCATGACCACATTTTTGACAATAATTTCTTTTGTAATTATTTAATTCATGACAATTGTTACATCTGATATCGTTCGTTAGGTTTTGAATTACTTGGCCACCATTTTCTCTATGTCTGTTCTGATTGTATTTGTTAGCTCTTGGCAAAAAAATAACCAACATTAAATAGATTAGAATAACTGTGCCAAAGGAGGTAAAAATACCAATTACAGTAGCAATTCTAACAATAATTGCAGGGATTCCCGAGTATTCTGAGATTCCTCCACAGACTCCTGAAATGGGTCCGCTTCCTTTTCTGAATTCTTTGGCTTTTTGAACTCCTTTCCGAATGATTTTGACTTTATTATCCATATTGAATCGTTTACAATCAGTGTTGTATAAGGTTGATATTGGTTGGTACAATACGTTATTAGTGCTCACAGACAAGATGAAAGAGCTCTAATGATCTAATTTTTTTTGTTGCAATAGACGGACGATGCTGTGTGCATGATTTACCGAGGAAACATCTAATGAAATATCATCCTGAGTAGAAGAATCATCATTTAAGAGATCATCTGAAATGGTTATTTGTTCATCTCTTTTGTCTTCCAATTTCTTCTCTATCTCATATGGGGCATTTTCATTTATCAATATTATTTCCATTTCTCTGCTATCCTTGAAGGAGAGCCAAATTGCATTTACTTCTAGATTAGTTTTTGATTCATTCTCAAGGGGGTCGTTGATAATTTTGCTTTTTAAGGCAATACCAACAAGATCTGAATAGTGATATTCCTTGTTTTCCTCTATATATTTTTTACCAAGTATAAAATCATAATACATAGTACTTAGACCAAGCATATCATTGGTCATAAAAATTAGCAGGATGTACTGGCCCGAATAAGTTATATTGCCATTTATTGATTTGATAGCATAAAAAGAGTTGATCATGTCTGGAAACCTTTGCCGAATTTCTTTAAACTCAGGTTGGCTAAATGCAGAGGTCATGACAGTCTTCACCTCTGGAGGTTGTTGATTTGGAAAATAGAATTTTGATTTTGCTGATGAATGAAGAAGATCATATTCTTCGTTCATCCAATTCAGCACCTGGTTTTTTGACGGGATTTCGATTTCGTCAAGTTGTTTAAATGCGAATTCTTTTTCAAGGTTATAACCTTCTAAATAACTCTTTATGATATTGAACTCATTACGCAGCATTGCTATATTGATCGAAATAGTTGATTTGGTTACTAAAAAGAAAAAAGCTATAGAGTAGATCGTAAATATAAAGAGTGCCATAAAACCTTTACCAATACCGATGTATTTGAAAGCTATATACGTGTATAAAAGAATTAAAAATAAAATAATACAGCAGCCTATGGATCTGGTTATCTTTGATTTTATCTTTAAGTAATCCTCTTCATATCTATTGATTAAGGTGTCAAATTTTTTAGCTAAAAGAGAGGTATTGGGTCTAAAAAAGAAATCCCATTTTTTCTTTTGTTTGGAACTTAGACTCTTTCGCATCGAAGCATCAAAATAGATTGGTTTTTTGGACTTATGGTAAACCAAATCAGTCGAAAATATTTTAAAATCCCAAACGTCTTTTGGAAGCCCTGTTAAGGTGTCGGTATAAACGGATATGATTTCGGAATCTTCTTCAGCATTGTATTCGAGTACAAGACGATATGCATTTGCAGTAGCTCTACTTTCGGATACCAGTCTCCATTCGCTTTTATTTCTAACCCTAAAAATAGGAGTGTCTCCGGGTAAAGAGATTTCATTGTCTTTGAATTGACTCTTTAATTCCTGATCCAACTCTGAAAAGAAAGATGCTTTTGGAAGATTTGTGTTTTTTGTGCGGACTGTAAATATTGGGTTCTTAAAGGCCATTGGTTAGTACTTTGAGGAAATTTGTTTTATTAGTTCGATAGTATTGGGTGAAATTTTTAATCCTATAAAAAAGTCATTTAAAAATGGACTTTTATTATTGGTAAGCTCATATGTATAGTAGTCCAATTCAGGTGGCGTGTAACTCCATTTATGATAATATTCTTCCAGGAAAATTAGCCGAAGGCAGAATGCTGTTTTATATGTTCTGGTTTCTTTGCTTTCCAAAATTTCTGTTAAGTCATTGATTGCTTGGAAAGAAATGGTTCGGGTCAGCAGGTTAATTCCCTTTTTTAGTATTAGAGCATACTTAAACAATTGAACTAAATGACTGTTTGGGTATCTCTTGATCAAATCATCCGTTTCTAAATTTTTGTATTTTGAATGTTTAAGGATATTTACGATTAATTCCAAGTTGGGTTCAGAAAGATCTTTGATCCAATGATCCAACCTCAGTAATATATTCGCTCGGTCAAATGAATTAATGTCAATTACTTCGCTTTCTTTTTGAGCAATTGCGGATATTATATCATTGAAGTTAATAGCAACCTGATCTAACATTTTAAAGGAAGCAGTACTTGAAAAAAGGCCGCTTTTATTTTTACCCCAAAGGTTAATTAATTCCTTATATGAAGATTTGTCTAGATTTGTGTCTTTCAAAATGAAAAACAAAACTCTTTTTGTAAATTCTTTAGGGTCGCTATTACAGTTAGTATATACCTGATTAAGTTCATACATACAGAAGGGCGATTTCAAATATTTATTATCTATAATGGCAATCACATAATTGGCATAACCGATTTCATTCATAAACTCAGTAAGACTATCTCCGGAAGCGATCTGTTCTTTATCATCTCTATATCTAATACCTTTTTCTTGAAAAATTTTAACCAGAGCGTTTTTAACTTTTTCACTGCCAGTAGAATCCTGTGCCTTGTCCGTTGAATAAGTGATATATATTTTATCTCTGAAGTATTTCATGCCGCTTCATAATTCAGGATGGAATATCAATCTAATATGTAGTAGAAAGATCATTTATCCTCAATCACCAAAATTTGTTGATAAGAATTGCTTTTCTTTCATATGATCAAACTACTGGAAAAGTAACCTCTGAATGAAAAAAGACTGTTATATGAAAGGCTGGAAGAATATAAATATAGAACCAAAGAGTCCTATGAATTGGTTTTCAATGGGCGGAATGGCTATTTTAAAAAGGTAGTTACGATACAAACTATATATTCTTCGCTCCTACGCGATCCACCAACTTCTGTAAAAATGGACTGGCGAAAATGAAATTGTGAAGTTTTTCGTTTTCAGATCGTAAAACTTGTTCTTTATTGCCCTGCCAGGCAAGTTTCCCTTGATGTAATAAGCAGATGTTTTCACCAATTTCCATTACGGAATTCATATCGTGGGTGTTGATTATGGTGGTGATGTTGTTGTCATCGGTAATCGTAGATATTAATTCATCGATAGTGATTGATGTTTTAGGGTCAAGACCAGAATTAGGTTCGTCGCAAAAAAGATATTTAGGATTGAGTACGATGGATCGGGCGATACCCACTCTTTTTTGCATACCACCACTAATTTCGGAGGGAAATTTTTTATTGATGCCTTCCATACTCACCCGTTCAAGTACTTCGTTGACCCGCATCCGTTTCTCCTTGAGTGTTCGGGTCGTAAACATATCCATGGGGAATCGAATATTCTCTTCTATGGTCATACTGTCAAAGAGTGCGTTTCCCTGAAAAAGCATACCTACTTCCATACGTATGGATCGAAGCTGCTTCTTGGAAAGAGAGAATAGTTCGCGATCATTGTACCAGACCTTGCCTCTTGAGGGTAAAAATAAACCTACTAATATTTTCAATAAAACGGTCTTTCCTGCACCACTTCGGCCGATAATGAGATTGGTCTTTCCTGCTTCAAAGGTGAAATCTATTCCTTTGAGAACTTCTTGATCATCAAAAGACTTGAATATGTTTTCTGCTCTTATCATGTCAAAATCAATGCAATAATATAATCAGCGATTAAGATCAATATCAAACTATAAACCACTGCTCGTGTACTTGCTTCTCCCAATTCTATACTTCCCCCTTTCACAAAATACCCTTGATAACAGCTTACAGACGTAAGAATAGCGGCAAATGTTGCTGCTTTTACAAACATGATGAATACGTTGTGCGGGTTGAAAAATAGTCGAAGTCCGGTGACGTAATCATTGTGTGTGAATAATCCTACAGGTACACTGGCAACGTATCCTCCGCCTATTCCAACGGCTGCCGATACCACCACCAAAAGAGGAATCATTAAAACTGCCGCCAAGATTTTTGGCATGACCAAATACGCACTTGTATTTACACCCATTATTTCCATGGCATCGATGTGTTCCTTTTGACGCATTCCGCCGATTTCGGCAGCCATATTGGACCCCACTTTACCTGCCAAAAGTAGACAAGAAAAGGTCGGCGCCAGTTCGATTATCATCATGTCTCGCACGATGTAACCGATAAAAGATGTTGGAATCAATTGTCCGTCCATCTGATAATAAAACTGTGTTACAGTCACCGCACCCAAAAAGATAGAAATCAGAAAGATAATAGGTAGCGATCCGAGACCGATATCATACATCTGTCGGATGAGCTCCTTATAATACATACCGAAATTTTCCGGTTTGCGATAGATTTGCCGCTGCCAATCCACGAATCTTCCAAAATGATAAAGTAAACTGATTGGATTCATTTGCATTTTTAATTCTACGACGCAAAGATATTTAAAACTCTGTATTGGTTAAATATGTTTGCCAAAAGAGCAAATATCTTCGAAATATGGCACGTAAATTACTATGCAGAAATAGTGTAAAATCCAAGGAATACAACCAATCCACGACCGAGAAAATATTTTTGTAACTACTCAGTTGGCCATTTAACTTAAGTCTTAATCCTGATTGTTAGGAAAAAAGCCCAATTTTGGTGGCATTTTTGACCAAAAAGCTGACAAAATTAGTGTTGTGAGAATCCTTACATGATTATATGGACAGTTACTTTTTTATCATCCTTTTATTATTCTAAAATCACTTATTTGTTTTGAATCAAATTCTTGTACTCTTAGCATATAAATACCTGGAGGAAGATTAGACATATCAATAAACTCATCGACAACACTTCCCTTTTTTATAGATTGCCCCAACGTAGATAGTATATTATAAGAGAGATTCAAATGTTCAGGATTTTTGACATTAAGCCTATTCATTACTGGGTTTGGATATACCTTGATCTTGGACAATCCTGCATCTTCCGTATTTACAGTTACTAGGGTAGTACAGGACAGAGATGCATTCGGTTCAGGACAGATTGAAGTGGATAACGAAGAAACGGATATCGTAACCGTCTGATCTTCTTCCAAATTATCAATAATAATCGATGTATCCGTTGAAAAGAAAGGTAGATTATTATCAATTTGCACTCTGAAAATAGAAACACCTTCTACTTCATTCCAGGAAAATTGCAGAAAATCAATGCCTGCAGTATCACAAACTATAGTAAGATCCCCCAATTCAGGTTCTACCAATACTGTAGAAGTAAAGACTTCAGAGTCACAACCATCTTTCGTTACTTGCAGGCTCAGATTCTTCAAACCCGGACTATCAAAAATCACATCTTGATTCGTTAATTGTCCAGAACCAATTCCACCGTCAAAATTCCATAGAAAAAAATCTGCATTAGTGGTACCATTATATTCTAAGTTGAGCTCATCCGATATACACATGGTATCCTTATCCTGAATAAAAGACGAGGTAGGGACGTCAATAACTTCAATCGATATTATTTTAGAACCGACACAGTCGGCAACATCGGAAGTGAAAGTGTATAATATGGTGTTAATACCAATATTTGCAGTTCCCGGATCAAAAACCCCATTGATAGCGTCTATAATTCCGGGTCCGGAAAACATCCCACTTCCGGTTTCTCCTGAGGTGATCGTTGCATCAATCGTAATAGTATTGTCATCCGCACAAGCATTTTGATCTGCGCTTAACTCTATCTCCGGAGGAATGCAATTAAGTGAAGTACAGGAAATAAATGTACTTACGAATTCACCACAAATGGGATCTACGGGCATTGTCAACAGTTCAATGGTAACTTCTTCTTCTTCATCCAGTCCGGAAATACTAAAAGAATTCGCAGTAAACACCCCACCTGTTTGACCCGATATTACATTGACTTCGAATCCGCTGACATTCAATGGAATTTCCCATGTAAATAATACCTCTCCTACACCGGGAACACATGTCACTTCAGTAGGTTCCAGTGGAAATTTGACAGGAATGGATTTAGTAGTAGTGTTTGAAATGCAGCCGTTCAAATCTATAGTAGAAAGGGAGATAAATTTGTCTCCGGGACCATCCCAAACGACCTCATATGGGCCCATTCCAATTCCTGAATTTATAGTTGCACCATCAAAGTCCCAGTTATAGGTGGCAACATTGAAATTGGACCCCAAGAATTCTATTAAGGTAGGATTATTAACACAGATACTAGTGTCGAGTGTAAAGTTTGGTGTGGGCTTGGGAATAATAGTAACCTCAAACGTAGAAGGGTTACTTTGACCACACGCATTTTGGGTAACAGCAACAATGTTTCCGCCATTTGATCCTGTCCAATCAATGGTTAGAACTTCATCGAAATTACCGGATAGTGTTGCAGAAGCTGCATCGTTTGGAAATGACCACATGACTGACAATGCATCGCCTATCATATCTGCCATGTATACAGAGGAAGAGTCCCCCTCACAAACCATATCTGGACCGACTACTTCAGGAGTTGGTGGAATATTGGATGCAATATCAATCTCTGTAGTATAGAAAAATGAACAGGCTTTTCCGTTTTTCTCAACAATAATTTCCAGGGAATATATTCCACTTCCACTTTCAAACGGTGCTACGACCAAAAATGGGTCAGGTCCGTTGGGAAGAATATTACCTGCCGGATCTCTCCATATGTACGTAAAAAACTCGGAGTCTGTAGATAAATCAGGAAAGTACGTAAACCTTAAAAAGAATCCATCGGGAGCACATATGGGTTCTTCAATAGAGCCTTCAAATACAAGTAATCTTTCGACGGTTAAATTAATCGTACTATCGCAACCATTTACATCCGTGTCATTAATAAGTAAATAGTTGTCCACGGTCAAAACTAAACTTGCTGCAAACGTAAATTGGGATATAGAGATAGCATCTATCTGGATGGGTAGTTCGTCATCGCAAATCGTAACTGTGACGTCTTCAGTCGGGGTGGGAAGCAGTTCTGAAATCGTAAATTGTTGCTCGTAGGAACATCCTTCTATAAAGACAGTCCCTTCGTTCAAGCCCAACATATATTCCGGCACAGGTGCATTCCATCCAGGATCACCATCTCCATTTGGATCTTCCGCGGCAAACTCATTGACCGTGAATTGCTCAAATTCACCTTCACACACAAAAAATTCACCAAAATCCTCATCCATAGGCATTTCGACAGCGACAGATGTAGTTACCTGCCTACAGACGATACCACTCCAATCCTGATCTATACAACCATTGGAGGCTTCTGTTATACATATGTTGTAGGTTCCTTCGGTGGGAATATTAAGAACTAGCTCATTGGCGGTAGTATTGACAACAGTATCGCCCTGATATAAAGCACCACTTACCGTAGATATTGTCCAGGTAAATTGTCCTAACTCGGGTGCGCCTTGGGCTTGAAATATGATATCATCATTGAGACAATATTCAATATCTTGACATTGGAAATTTCCATCAGAAAAAATGCAAACTGCGTTCGGTTCCAATGAAGGTATAGTAGGGTTTCCATTGACATCAATTTCATAGCTACAAACATTTCCATTGCACCCATTGATGTACAAATAATAGACTTGTCCGGCGTTTAAAACAGATCCATCAATGCTTATTGGGTTAGTTGTGCATGTCTGAGAACAAAAAACAGTTTCGGTAAAAGAACAATCTGTATAGATTCCAACTTGAATTCCTTCAGGACCTAAACCACCCATCTGACAGTCCATAGGAGTAATACTAATGACATAGTTTCCTTCTCCCGCGACAAAAGCTAACCAAGAGATGTTTTTGGGCGAATTGATATCATTACAGAGAGGCGATGGTTGATTTCCAGCAGAGGAGTCGCTGGGCATTAGAGCGCATAAATTGTCTAGGATAGTCATGTCACAAAGTATGTTGTCTACCATAATGTCTTCACATGCTGGGAATGCCAATGGGTTTTCCTGTTCACAGCCAGCATAAAAACAAAAATCAATGTATTCGATGGAGACATTGGTCATTGGGTCGATATTCGATAGTGTGAACGGCGAACAACGAACATCATTCGGTGTATTGTCCGAACCATTGTCATCGTTGTCGACCATATCGTCCGCATCATTTAAGCCAGGACAACTTTGCAATCCGGTTAATGGTCCCCCTACACCAAATGCGGATTGATCGATTCGCATGTAGTATTTACCCGCCTGTAGGTTGTTGAATTGATATTTACCATCGATGGAAGTGGTTTGTGCGACGAGGGTGTCTACATCGTTGTTGAATAATGAAATCAAAACGCCTGAAGGGCCTGATTCTCCATTAAACGTACTATTTAAATCGGTTTCAACCCAAATATTTCCCGAGAGATCAGTAAGAACGATAGCGTTTGGCGCTGGGCTATTTGCAGCAGAAGACCATGTTATAGATGGAATTAACATGTATAGAATCGCAAGGAGAAAAGTGAAACCGTGGTTTTTGAAAAGTGATGTCTCAGAATTTTTCATGTGAATGTCGTTTTATCAGTTGAAAAAAGTACTGGGCAGGAGACATGCATGATTATTCGATCTGTAATATACAATCAATTATTGATTTTTGCTAAAGAGAGTGGGTTGATACGTCAATTGATACGTCAATAAGGAATCACGTTGGAAGGAATTGAGGAAAAGAAATGAAGAGTTGATCGGTAGTTCATAGGTTGGAATAATGGCAGGTTTAATTGGATTTTTTAATTGCTTTCAATAGACAACGAATACATGGTACGTCAAGATATTTTAAAGCATTTTAAAGTAGGGCATCGGTTTTAATCTCAATTGCATGGGGAGTAGCTTGGCGTATTGGAGGATGGGATGAGTGAGGTTGAGGTGAGTTTTTGATAAATTGCCACATTTAAGAATTTGAAATCATTCTTCCTAAAGTACAGACAGAGTGGGTTGATTAAGTATAGGGGGCGATTAAAATCCAAAGCTGAAGAACCTTCTCAAGTTCCTTCTATTACAAAATCTTGTTTTTAAAGCCCCATGAAACTAATTCTGCGATATTTCTACAACCCGTTTTTTCGAGTAATTTTTGTCTATACCCCTCGATAGTTCGAGTACTCTTGAATACCAATTCGCTGATTTCATCTGCCGTTCGACCTTCGCTAATGTATCGAAGAATGTCAATTTCAATTTGTGTAAGTTCTATTCCAAAAGAGGCAAGTTTCTCTTTGGTTTGCATGGAATCTACGATGATATTAGTGGTTTGAGTATCATAGTATCGCCCTTCTTCATGTACCTTTTTTAAGGTTGTTAATAGAATTTCTGGAGTTGTATCTTTCAGTAGGTAGCCCTTTGCGCCTTTTAAAACCATGGTATTGATATGGGAGGGGTCATCCAGCATGGTGAGCATAATAATTTTTAAATCAGGATGTGTGTCAGAGAGTCGAATCAAGATATCCAATCCCGTCTCATCTTTAAGATTTATATCCAGCAAAAGCATTTGGATTTTACTTTTTTTGAGTGCACTGTATAATTCAGCGCTAGTGCTTACAGAGATCTTTACTTGAAACTCTTTGGAATCATTGATGATATCCACTACGCCCGATCTAAAAAGTTTGTGATCATCAATTATACCTACGGCTATTTTCCTACTCATAATACCTTATATATACGTTTGGCAGATGTTTGTTTTGAAGGATGGTGGATTGATTACAGAGAAGATAAAACAATTTTTGTTCCATCACCGAATTTGGATTGCAAATCGAAGCTATAATTGATTGCATTTGCACGCATTTCCATATTTCGGAGACCGATTCCATGATTTGTTTTATCATTCATGTCAAATCCAATACCATTATCAAAGGCATTTATTTCTATTTTATTTTCGTTTTTTTTGATTGTGATGGTTATCGTTGAACATTGGCCATATTTGATGGAGTTGTTACAAAATTCTTGAAGAATTCGATACAAATTGATTTTAGTGTAAAAATCAAGATGGTCGATCGTAGGATTTATTTGCGTTACAACTTGTAAGGTGTTGGAGCTGAATCGTTGCGATAATTCTTCAAGAGCTGCTTTAAGACCGTACTTTTCTAAGGTATTTGGATACAAGGAATGGGATAGACTTCTCACCGATTTTATGGTTTCGTCGATCATCATTTTTAATTGGTTCACGTCTCTCTCACTTGTTAGTTTGTTTGGGCTTAAATTATTGATTTTCAGTTTCATAGCTGACATAGTTGGACCCAGATCATCATGAATGTCTGCTCCTATTCGTGCTCTTTCCGATTCTTGTATTTGAATAGAGTCCACTAAGATTTTTTTAGCTTTTTCGAGTTCAAGTCGTTGGATTTCGTCTTTGTTTTGAATCATCTTTCGATTGTGGAATACCAAGAAACCGATTAAGAAAACTGCAAAGGCAAAAAGACTTAAACTAGCAAGAATAATAATTATGGCTTTACTCATTTAAGTGTTTGAGTTTTGTAAAGAACAAAAAAAGCGTAAGCAATAATAATATTATAAATCAAATAGAAAATTTGTCTCATCGTCCAAGTATAAAATAAAAACTCATCACCAATATAAAAAATCTGAGCGACCAAAATTATTATCGTTGACAAACTGAATAAGATATAACCGGAGGCTGTAATGAAATATGGATCTTTTAACAAAGGAGTATAGGTTGATAATAGTATTTTTTGCCTGTAAAAATGTAATGCAAAGATTAATACTAATAAAATACTGATACCTCCAATGATATATAATGCAGACTCGGTGAATGATTTAAATGCTAATTCAAAAATCATTATACTTGTTAACAAATAACCTAAATTACGAACGAATCGTTTGGAAGCGTTATCATAAAAAGGTACTTTTTGCCACATAGTAGTAATAAGGATAGCATTTAAGATGGGATAAATGCAAAGGACAAATAAATTATTCCTAAAATAAAATGAACAAAATGTACCAATAGAGTCAGATACTAATGACAATAAAATAGACGCAAGAAGCAATTTAAAAAATTGGTTTAGTGCCGGTTTATAAAATAAAACCACTAAAATTGGTATTAATGCCGCTAATTGTAAACCAATAATTACTTCTCGCACCTATTCAATGTTTAATTAGAGTTTAGTGCTCGCAGAGGAGCAAAATGAAGGACAAGGGTAACCCATATCCAAAATCAACCCATTCGACATATCATTTTCATCCGCCGTGACTCCTACAAGAACCAATTGCGCTGGATCACTTGATGATGTGCCTTCTTTTCCAAAATACACACGAATTCCAACACAACCTGGCTGAGCTAAAAGTTGAGCTATATGCTCTCTTCCGTAAAAAATACCTTCGGTATCATTATTGGCCGGAAAAGCCGGACTGTTTTTGTAATTGTTAATCAGGACTTGTGCTTCGCTTCTAGGAATCATTCTTCCTTCAGTACCATTAAATGCCATAGTAGTTAATTGTTTGTAAGGGTAAAAAATAAATTATTCTCATTGTTGAAGTTACTGAAAATAATAACTTTTGAAAAAATAACGTAAAATGTCCACATTTTCGCCATCTTTTTAATCTGTTCACTATTAACAAAATACGCATATCTTAAAAAAATATGTGTAAAAAACTTGCGTAGATTTACGCAAAAAAATGAGAAAACCCGCAATGAAAAATGCGAAGATTTACGCATGATTTTTCAGTAATTGAGATTGTGACTTAAACAATTAAGTTATTCATCTTTAAGGTGGATAAGAGTAAGAAATAAACCATGAACGATTATTAACCGTGTTTTATAAGGTCCTTATCTTAATGAAGATAAGATTAGTTTGTTTTAAAAACTTCTGCTTTGAAAAGAAAGGAAACGAGCTCAATAATAAATACATAGTATGTTATGCTAGCTAACCCCAAAAGAACATAGCAATCACGACAAATTATGTATTCCTCGTATAAGTAGGAGAAGCTAATGGTATTAATGCTTCTTGAGTTCACACTCACAGCCCAACCTTTCTTGGATATCTTTTCGAAATTACCTAATTCGAATCGAATCCGAAGATTATTCTCTACTATGGGAATGTTTGTACAAGCATAGTTTTTGTAAGAGGTACATGTCAAATTGTACCTCTTTTTTTATAAAAAATCACGACTATAAAAACTTTTTTATCCTCTCCAGCGGTTCATATTATGCCGACTATATCAATTACAACTCACGAATTATGCTTTTACCAATTATCCGAGAGGATCTACTGTATTATATATGGAAGACTAAATCCTTTGACCTTTCTGAATTAACCACTACTGATGGACAGCCAATAAAAATTCATCGATTTGGAAATCAAAACTTTGATGCCGGCCCGGATTTTTCCAATGGGAAGATTAAAATTGGAAATACGATCTGGGTTGGGAATGTTGAAATGCATGTTTACAGCAGCGATTGGGAACGTCATTGTCATGATGTTGATAAAGCCTATGATAATGTAATTTTGCATGTTGTCTATGAACATAATAAAGAAGTCTTTACAACAACAGAACAAAAAATTCCGTGCCTAGAACTAAAGGATAGAATCTCAAAAGAATTATTGAAACGGTACAGTCAACTTATAGCTGAGAAAAATTGGATTCCGTGCGAAAAACAATTAAAACAGGTCGAGGAACATACACTATCATTTTGGCTTCAACGATTAGTTGCCGAGCGGATTGACAGCAAAACTGGGGTGATAAAGACAATATTGGATCGCACAAATACAAATTGGGAGGAGACCTTGTATATCTCTTTATGTCGTTATATGGGAGCACGAGTGAATATGGACCCTTTCGAATCACTAGCGCAATCGCTTCCATACGTTCTGGTTCAAAAGAAAAGAAATGATATCCATTTGATTGAATCTCTTCTCTTTGGACAGGCTGGCATGTTGGAAGCAAATTTCAAAGATGATTATTTCCAATCGTTAAAAGAGGAATATCGATTTTTGGCAAGGAAATATAAACTCAAATCATTGTCCCCGGTGGCTTGGAAATTTGCTCGAATGAGGCCAGTTGGATTTCCAACGATTAGAATAGCTCAATTAGCTCAGATTCTATTTCAAAATGATCGATTGTTTTCGAAAATCATATTTGAGGAAGAGATTTCAAGGTTGAGAAAACTGTTTAAGGTAAAGACTTCAACCTATTGGGATACACATTATCGATTTGGGAAAGATGCAAAATATCAAGAGAAAAATCTTGGCAATGGATTTATTGATCAATTGATCATAAACGTGATATCACCGATGGTATTTCTTTATGGAAAGTATATTGCAGATGAGCAATTTTGCGAACGTGCCATTGGTCATTTGGAATCCATCGGTGCAGAGGAAAATAAGATTATCAGGAATTTTAAATCCTTAGGAGTTTCCTGTAAATCGGCTGCCGACACACAAGCCTTGCTCCAGCTAAAACAATACTATTGCGATGAAAAGCAATGCATGTCGTGTGCAATTGGCAGTTCAATATTAAAGCAAAAAGTATAGTTCAGTGCTACAGCAGTAAAGGTCTAAGAATGAAAATTGATCTTTATTTGATTTATTAGTGTTAAAAAACCATTCCATAGACTGCTATGGCCACGTTTTTTGCCTTGATCCATCTAAAACCCTATTTCGGTTATATGTACAATTACGCTGTTCTTGCGGCACTAGTCTTTCAAATTAAGTACGAAATCGATTTTTTCTGTATCCACCTCTTTTTTTTCATTTATATTGTTGTTAGAATCAATCTTACAAATGGAAGAGAAAGAAGAAATTTTGTACCATTCCGAGGTTTCATTTAAAAATGAGCAATTGGATGAGTCAACATTGCCCACCATGGCATTTTTGGAGTATTCACCATTAGAAAAGAACTTGCTTAAGGCAGACTTAATTTGGACGATACTATTCTTTTCGATTGGTATATTAATTCTGTTGTTTTTGCAATACTATATTCGTATAGAATGGCTGTTAAACTTTGGGCATTGGATTTTGATTGGGTTGATAGCCTTGTCGATACTATCGTTGCTTGTCGTATACTTTGGGTTTTTTAAAAAAAGCTATGCGATTCGAGAAAAAGACATCATTTACAATAGTGGCTTGTTTTGGAGGTCTTCCGTTGCTATTCCATTTAATCGGGTGCAGCATTGTGAAGTTGCCATAGGCCCCATTGATCGAATGTTTGAGTTGTCTGAATTAAAAATATTTACCGCTGGAGGTGCCAGCAGTGATTTGACTATTGAGGGACTGACGCCTGAGACTTCGAACCGACTTAAAGATTACATCGTGAACAAAACCGGGATAGATGAGGAAGAGTGATGTGGTTCACGATTTTAATACACCTACAAGGCAGTCCATAGTCGCCATACTAATGATTATCATAAAGACCTATCGGGTTTTGATAGGATCCATATGGCCTTTACTTCTGGTTTTTATTTTCAAGGACGGAAACTCCAAGAGTAGTTATTGGATGTTTTTTTTAATCGCTGCGGCCTTTTTGGGTATGATCTATTCGATTATCAATTATTTCAGATATTATTTTTATTTGAACAAAGAAGAGCTAGTAATTGAAAGCGGGGTATTAAAAAGAAGCAAACTCAATGTTCCTTTCGACCGAATTCAAACGATCAACTTTGAGCAAAATCTCATTCATCGGGTTTTTAATGTAGTTCGATTAAAGATAGATACGGCAGGTTCGGCGAAAGCTGAGTTTCAATTTCACGCAATTGATCAAAGTACAGCCAATCAACTCAGGAATATGTTGCTGGCCAAACGAAATGCGGCGACTAAGTCTGACGATAAAGAAACCACTCAGAGCGCTCAAATAGAGGATACGAGATACAAGACCATAATGCAATTGAGTCTTACGGACCTGATCAAAGCCGGAGCGGTGGAAAATCACTTACGATCAGGTGCCATTATCCTGGCTTTTTTGTATTGGATTTGGCAGAGTCTGGATGATGCACAAATGAATATTGATCAGCAGGTGGGTGAAACTGTAACGAGTCAAATCGGGACAGGTCTTTATTTGATTATGGTATTGGTGGTTGTTTTTTTTATCCTTTCCTTCATTGTATCAATGGTGCGGATGGTGTTTACCAATTATGACCTCAAATTCATGCGATCAAAGAATGGATTCAAAATCAATGCCGGATTATTTACCAAAAAAGACGTTTCAGCGCTTGATCATAAGATCCAGGTGATATCATGGGGCGATAATCCATTAAAAAAGCTAATTGGCATCAAGGATTTAAGATTGAAACAAGCTTCTAGTATTGTATTGAACAAACGTACTTCGATTCGAGTGCCCAGTTGCAGCGAGGCACATGTCAATCTGGTAAGAGACACACTGTATGGTAAGGAGTCATTTAAAGAGATTGATTTTCATCCCATAGACAAACGATACTTTTATAGGAATGGGGGAATATTAACACTTATTTTCGCAGCGGCTATTTCCACCTTCTGTTATTTCCAATTATTCCTACAAGCTTCCGTAGCTGGAGTAATTGCTTTTTTTGTAGTATTAACCTTCTATCTTTCTTATCGCAAAAAACGGTATGGGTTCAACTCAGAAATGTTGGTTATCAGGGGAGGAGCATATGGAGACAAGACGGAAATATTACCCATTTACAAAATTCAATCTCTGTCACGGAAACAAACACCTTATCAAAGAAGAAATAATCTGGCCAATCTGGTAATTCATACCGCAGCGGGTAAAGTTGCTATTCCTTACATCAATGAGCATCGGGTTCAGCAAATTATGGACACGTTTTTATACTTGATTGAACGTGACCGGCGCAAGTGGATGTAACTAAATGCTATTCTTTATTATGAAAATGTTCTACCCAATCCAAGGCAGAATACGTAATGATCAGATCGGCTCCAGCACGTTTGAAGGCTATCAAAACCTCATGGAGTGACTGGTGATAATCTATAGCACCATTCATCGCTGCAAACTTCAACATGGCATATTCTCCACTGATATTGTATACACATACGGGTTTATGGGAGTTGGCCTTTACCTTGGCCAGCATATCCAAATATAGAAGACCCGGCTTTATCATCAAGATATCGGCACCTTCTTCCTCATCAATCATGCTTTCCAAGATTCCTTGTGTGGGATTTCTGAAGTCCAACATGTACTTGTCACGATCACCTTCAAGGGAAGTACCTCCTGCTTCACGAAAAGGACCGTATATGGACGAAGAAAACTTGGTTGAATACGACATAATCAAAGTTTTGATATATCCACTTTCATCCAAATGTTTTCGTATCTCACGGATTTGACCATCCATCATAGAAGAAGGAGCTACGATATCAGCACCAGCCTCTGCAGCCAGTACGGCTTGTTTGCCCAGGTTGACGATGGTCTTGTCATTATCCACATCATGATCGGAGTCCAGTATACCACAATGGCCGTGGGTAGTGTATTCGCAAAAACAGATATCGGTGATAATTACCATTGATTCGGAGGCATTTTTTGCAATCCTTGTCATTCTCGAAACCAATCCATCTTTTTTGAGTGTATCGCCACCTATCTCGTCTTTATGGTGTGATATACCAAATAGAACAATAGCTTTTATACCAGCAGCTTCGACTCGCTTCACTTCATCTTCCAATTGATTTTCGGGAATACGAAAGATGCCGGGCATCGACTTAAGAGCAACCTTTTCTGTAATTTCTTCTTCCACAAAAATGGGATAGATCAGGTCATCAATAGTAACGCTAACCTCACTGAGCATTTCTCGCAGAACTGGGTTTGAGCGCAATCGTCTTAATCTTTTAATATTGGAATTATATGTCATTTAGGAGAATAATTTATGCTTATGATTGCAAGGTACAAATTCTTCTTGCGGCATAGGTAACAATTTGATCCGCACCACAACGAAGACAAAGATTATACATTTCTATACCATGCCTAATACTTTCATCAGAGCTATTTTGTCCAAAAAACAGTTCAAATTCTCCTGAAACACTGAATACAGAAACAGGAACCTGAACACGTTGCGTCGAAGATACCAGATGGTCAATGGTTGAACAAGCGGGCTCGATCAATAGCATATCTGCTCCTTCGGCTACAAACGATTCAGCTTGATTGATTATACCCAGCCTGTCCGTTGGATGAAACTTGATATAGTTTTCTCTAAACTTTTTTGATCCTACCAAGCCGGTCTCACGGCGAAAGGGCCAATAAAAACTGGATTTTATTATTACATGAGGCATAACTGCTACAGATTGAAATCCAGCTGACCGTATTTCATGTTTTACCTTGGCAGCCATTCCATTAAGCATGCAAGAAACTCCCAAAACATTTGCACCCGCTTCACATTGATTAACGGCATATTCAGCTACGAGATCATAAGTTGATTCATCCACTACTCCTTTGTTGTGAAGAATGCACTCAGTATCTGTCGTAAATGGACACAGGCAAGTTTCGGTATGAATAATCAAGGAAGAGGAACATGACCTGAATGTTTTTAAGACTCGGGAAGCAAAAGAATCGATATGAATTGCATCTTCAATATTACTGCTCCTTTTGGCTGGCTTTATGAATACCTTTACCGCATTGATACCTAAAGAAGAGATGAATGATACTTCATCGGCAATTTCTTCAATTCGAATAATCGGTAGACTTGTTTTGATTTGAAATTTTGGATCCTCAACGATAATATAAGCCATCACTAATCTACCGGGATCAATTTTAGTATCACTCCAAGGGGTTGAAGAATTGAAGATATAAGTTGCGGGATTCAAACCCCTAGAATTACGACGCATAAAAATCTTTTTTTACCAAAATATCAACACCAATTGATATTCTGTATTCTAAATCAGGACTGGGGCAGACATTGTGGTATAACCAACATGGAAATAAAATCAACTCTCCTTTTTGTGGCATATGTGAAATTCTCGGAGGAAAAAAGGGAGAGTTTTTATAGTACGACGAAAACGAACCATTTCGAGGATCGGTAAAATCGATCTGACCCGTATTTTGACTTCCGTTTTTGGTCTTGATATCCAAATAATAAACACCGGCCCAATGCGCTCCGGCATGAACATGAGATTTCTTGAAATCATGTGAAAAGTTGATGTTGACCCAACCCGTCAGATCGATATCGGAAAGCGAAATTGAACCCTGATCACCCGTATTTACTTGAGAGAACATGTCCATTATTTCATCTTGAAGAATCATCTTAAATTGTTTTTCTTCATAATGGGTTGACTCAAAAAAGTCTTCTTCAGATCTCCAACCTCCTACATTTGATGTGACGGTGCCGAGAGTATCATGAGCTTCCTTCAGATACTTTTTAGACAGCTTATCGATGATAGGGGGAGAAATGACCAACCGTTTGAAAAAAATAGGACATGGAAATGCCATATTGAGCCCTGGTTGTAAATTTCCATTTACGTTTGAGGATAGGATATTAATATTCATAAATCAAGGAAAATTTTTTATTCACCTCTTTCAAAGCAGCAAGAAATGAGGATACATCACTTTCCATCATTGTAGGCAATGCACAAATACGCAATCTTTCTGTGCCTTTGGCAACGGTAGGATATTTTATAGCTTGTACCAGGATATTGTGATTTTCCAACAAATAATCACTGATTTTAGAGGACTTCTCTCCACTTCCTACCAACAGCGCTACGATATGACTTTTATCGCTCACGATTGGATAACCGCTGTTTTTCATGGATTGCAGCAGCATTTGAGTAAGGTCTTTCAACCGTTGTCTCAGCGCATCTGCTTGTTTTACGATTTCAATACTTTTAATAGCTGAGGCAATAATGCCCGGAGGCAGAGAAGTGGTATATATCAGTCCAAACGAACGCTGTCTAAGAAATTCGACTATTTCTTTGCTCGCAGCGATATAGCCGCCCATGGTACCAAAGGCTTTGCCAAGAGTCCCTTCAATTATATCTATTTCCGTATTTTCTTGAATCGCGAGTCCTCTTCCCTCTTTTCCGTAGATTCCTACCGCATGAACTTCATCTAAATACGTCAGGGCACCAAATTCTTTAGCGATGTGGACTAGTTCGCGAATATTTGCAAAATCTCCGTCCATTGAATACAACGATTCGAACACCACCAATTTTGGTACATTTGGATCCGACATACTGAGCAATTCGCGAAGGTGATCGGCATCGTTGTGTCTAAAAATATGTTTTTTCGCCTTGCCGTTTCGGATTCCTTGTATAATTGAATTGTGATTTAGTTCATCTGAAAAAATAACCAAATCTTCCAGATGTCTTGAAAGTGTATTTAGTGCAGTCTCATTGGCAATATAACCAGAATTGTACAGGATTGCTGCTTCTTTTTGGTGCAGTTCTGCTATCACTTCTTCCAATTGAATATGCAACGTTGATGTTCCTGTTAAACTTCTTACCCCTGTTGAACCCGCGCCATAGTTCATCATAGCATCTACTCCGGCCTTAATGACTTCTGGGTTCTTGCTCATTCCAAGATAGTCATTCGAACACCATAAAGTGATATTTTTACTGTCTCCGTCGGGATAAGTCAAATTGGCACTATGGGCCAGTTCTGCACTTTGTTCTAAAACACGAAAAACACGCTTGTCGCCCTCAAGATCCAAGGTTTCCAATTTATGTTTTAATAGTTCTATTTCTTTTAATTTCATTGTATACAGGCCAATTTCAATATTAGTGTTGAACTATCTGCAAATCTTAACACGAAAGAATAATTAAACCTTAATCTCTGTAATTAAACCGTTTCGACATGATACCGCAACCAAGGAATTCGATTAATCTCAACATTAAAATTAGATAGTACATATTATACTATAAAAAGGGAATAAATATATCTAATTTTTGTTAATAGCCTTGAAAATGAATCGAATGTTGTGTAAAATAAATCGTACATTTTGAAAACAATGGGAAGAAATAATGGTCAATACTTCAATAGAGCTATTAGGCGGGAAAGAGATTTTATTCTAATCTAATGAGAAATAATTTTCCTTTGAAAAAAATAAAAACTATATTGTAGGTGATAGAGCGGATTATATGTATCCGCCAATTATGTTAAGCTCAAATTTCAAAATCGTTTTATGAAACAGAAGTCACAAGAAAAGGAGTTGACCAAGGCTCTACAGGTGTTGCTCGAATACTCGAAAAAAAATTCTTCTACCCAAAGCAAAATTTCATCTGCACCAAACAAATTTCTCATTCAATTTGAACTCACATCTTCAAATTCTTTGTCGAGAAAACAGCTGATGAACATTGCTGCCATGGCCTCTGATGTTGTAATGTAGCAGAACAGAGAAACAAAAGATTTAGCTGTAGCACAGTTACATCTTGAAGTTAAATCATCGCCGCATAATTACTTGTGCGGCTTTTTATTTTCTCCAAGGTAATGTCAAGACGGATTGCACTTTCCGGGTTTTCTATACCTTGAAGTTTTAGGTTATCGACGATGGTCTTCAAGGCATAACTTTTTATTTTTTCATTTTGTTCCGTGTTCCATGCTCCATCAATGGTGTTTAACTCTATTCGCACCTCATTAGAGTTATCGACCAGGCTGATATCAAACTCAAGCCATCCAAATGGTTCTTCCAATCCAATACGGTCGCAGCGATAATGCTTCTTCATAGCGACGTAATTCATACCATCCAGGTAATTGTTAAGTTGAAGCTTGGTAATAAGCAAAACCTTTTTCTTTGAGTTGAGGGTCGTAAATATGGCATCGCGTTCTCTACCAAAGTAGATGTACGTATGTCCGCAACGCTCCGACTTGGGCTTATAAAAAAGGTCATGAGTATTGTATCGGATCAAAGGAAATGTGGAACCAAGCGGATACAGTGTTGTAGATAACAAAGTACCTAAGCCATGTGAAATATTTTTATAACTGGTCAAATCCACTAATTCAATATGGGAAAGATGAAAAAAGGTATAACCACCGCAGTCCGAACATTTGATTCCAGAAAGACCGGCGATTTCAGAAACTCCATATAAATCTGCGACCTCAACACCTAAGATCTCTTCTAATCTATACTTCCAGTAATCAGTTATTTGAAACCCATATACGTTAACCTGCTTCAATTTAGGATAATGCAAGCCTTCTTTAAGAGCAAAAAGAGCAAATGCTTTCAACGAGGTAATGCACCCTGAGAGCATTTCCACATGTGGCGTAAATCCTTGAATTTGATAAGATGCCGATAGCGCTTTGTGAATGGCCCAACAATGAGCCTCTGTCTCAACGGGTAGGGCAAAGTAACCATCAATACCACCAAAGAAGTCTTCTCCATGATTGACACTAAGCAATCTTAAAGACAGACTTTTACTGTCGAACATATCTTCGCTAGACATTGTAATTAGACTTCTCATCGTTTCAATGTCTTGTTGGGACACAAATTGTAATAAGACCCCTTTCTTTTTGTTATGTGTTGTCCCACTTGTCAATTTGATTTTACAAGGAGTGGAGCTATTGTCTAAAAATTGCATGTTGTTTTCAATAACCTCCTGTTTGTCAATTATAGGCAGGGTTTCAAATTCGCTTAACGCCTGAATGTTTTTGGGGTATGAGTTTCGATTTTGGTAATAAGGACAATTTGTTTTGGCATGTGACAAGGTCATGTTTATGGGGTGATCCGCAGATAAAATATCGCTCATAATAAAGGAAGTAAGATTTAATCGAAAAGAATCAAGATAATCATTCGCGCCAACAATATAAATTATGTGGATGTGAAAATGATCAAAAGAATTACAAGTCCCAAATAAAGCTTTATAGACAGCAAGCAAGAGACGGGTATCGCCAAAACAGACAAAATGTCACTCAAAAAACGAGCAAAGCGACAAAATGTCACTAAAATATAGTGGTTTTTACTCTTTTTGGCATAAATCCTCTATTGGAACAGCTATTGATCTATGGGGGGTGTAAAACATTTTGAAAATTAAGTAACGTTTAAAAAAATATAATCATGCACATTACAACAAAAGCACACAGAAGAAATAAAGGTCATAGAAACCATGGATTTTTTGCCCCTTCATTTGGGAATATTATCAATGAAATCTTGAATAGCCCTTTGAACGAAGTCGTAACAGACAAACCGAAGCGATATACCTACCCACCTGCAAATGTGATGAAAGAGGGCAGCACATATATATTATCCATCGCATTGCCGGGAGTTGACAAAAAAGATGTAAGCATCAACATCGAAAAGAACAAATTGACAATTAAGTCGAATGTGGAGGAAAATACCGAAACCAAATACCGACTGAGAGAATTCAACTATGCAAAATTCGAAAGAGCATTTACGCTTTCTGAAGATGCAGATACCGACAATATCTCAGCAAAATTTGAGCAAGGTATATTATCCATCACTATTCCGACCATCAAAGAGGCTGGACCTACGGAGGTGAAAATCAGTTAATTGACACCAGCCCATATATAGATATCTCCGATTGGTGCAGGATGAGTTCCTCACCAGTCGGCTAGGATATCAAGATGTAGAATTACGAATATCGAATTTGGAATGTAGAATGGCAAGACACAATATTGACCAGAGACATTCAACTCAATCATACAAATTTTAACAATCAAAAAATAAGAATAAAATGCACACGAATAACGGAATAACAACAATACAACCTTTTGGAAAATTTATGGATGACTTTTTCAACAGAAGTATTTCAGACCTGGTAGGTACGGATTTCACGTATGATTCTCCATCCGTAAATGTAATCGAAATAGAAGATTCATTTGAATTGGAGGTAGCCGCTCCAGGACTAGATAAAAACGATTTCAAAGTGACGGTTGAAAAAGACCATCTCACGATTTCAGCTGAGAAGGAGATGGAAGAGAACGAAGAATATGAAGGGCAGACATACAAAAGAAGAGAGTACAACTACCAAAAATTTACAAGAAGGTTTAGGTTGCCTAAATCGGTGGACAAAGACTCACCCAAAGCTACGTATCTGGATGGGATATTGAGAATAACACTGGATAAGACACCAGAAGCAAAGAATAACGGTCCTAAAACAATTGAGATCAGTTAAGAACCAGAAAGTAAGCTACTTCTGAACCAATAATTAGATTTTAAAGAGGAAATAAAGAAATAAGGTACGGAAGTAGTTGGTTAGTTTTTCATAATAGTTTTGAATTTTGAAGGCTGTCTGGAAGAGGCAGCCTTTTTTATTTAGCCGCACTGCAGAATACGCATGCTATTCATCATTATTTGTGGTGACTTTATAGCCGGTTTTTTGGTAGATGGTATCAGCCAGGTACTGCCATTCTTGTTGATGGGCTTCGGAGAGCGTTTGATATCCTTTTAGTTCCAGGCAGTGATCGATTTCTTTTCTTGCTTGCTTGATGTCTTCCATATTTAGCAATGAGGTGATCAAAATAAGCTTGAGTCGATACCAAGATTTACTTCCTTCTGTTGTGTCGCTGATAAAGGAAGGGATTTCATCCAGAACTTTTTTGTACCTGTTGATGCTGAGATAGTACGTATACAATTGCTTCACAAAAATATTCAGATAGATTTCATGCTTGAAATAGAGGTTTTGGAAATAGGCTAAGGCTTTGAGACACCAATCTTCGTACTCGGCGTCTTTGCTTAGAATACATTTACAATGAAAATAGTAGTAATGATATTTACAACTGTCAAATTGCAAACGGGCTTCAAGTTTATGAATATCCTTTTCTATTAAAGCTTTGTCAATTTCTAACCCGTGCTCATATCTATAGAATAATTTACAATACAAAGATTCCATCTCCGATTCCAAATTATACGTTTCTCTATACTTCTTGAACATTCTTTCATACTCTTCAGCTTCTTTTATATTCTCGAATCCGTAATAATGTATCATAATATGACGACATAATTCTGCAGCTAAATGATAGTGATTATTCCAATTACATGTTTCCAGCATTTCAATACCCATTGGAATTGCAATCGATCGCAAACCTAATTTGATAAGGATATTCCAACCGAAAAAAAGCTTTGTCGATAATAGAAAATCCTGTTGAATACTGGTTCCCAATTTCTTGGCGGATAAAATGATTTTTAAGTGATCATCTAAGGAGTCGTTGCCTTTATACTCCAATTCGAAAGCCTCTGGATAATCTTTAATCGCCTTTAATATGTGGTTCATTCTTTTATAATTGTTTATTGTTCAGTATATTGTACATTAAATAAAACCTTAATATGTTATGACAGAATTAATTTATCTATTGCTTGGTTTTATCATAGATGAAACCGAAGGCATTTAGCATTAGATAAGGGACATTAATATTTAGCCATTAATGTCCCTTTCATATTTTACTTACTTAAGGTTCTTGTTCATCGCTTCCGACAAATTCTTAATCACCTCTTTCAGCCATTTATTTTCTTTTTCCAATTCTTCTATTCTCGCATCTTTCCAAGCACTTTCGTCTGTAGAACTCAATTGTTCATTTTTGGCACTATATCCGCGAATGTAGGCCAAATCAATGGAAGGATCAAAATTTTTAAGACCTGACTCGACCTGATCGGTAATTCCCGCTAAACCACGCTCGATCTTTGAGAGTTGTGGTCTGCTAATGCCAATGGCATCCGCCATGTCTTGTTGAGACAGTCCGTTAGAAATTCGGTATTCCTTCAAATTATTGCGCACAAAAGATACATTTAAAGAATTTTCTTAAGAAAATAAAATACTGATTTTCAATTGTTTACAATAGTAAAGGGTGTTTATTGAAAACAAAAGTTCTTAATTAATACAAAATGTTCTTAAAAAGAACTATATTTGTACAGCATTGTATTATTGTCGGTATAACTGTAAAGTAAATAGAAATATTGAAATAATGCAAAGGTCAAGAGATCAATAGGCCAATTCAGGATATCATCCATTACGATCTTAACACTTTTCAACACATTGGGGTGATTGCTGAACACTGGAACTTGGGGTTGTACGCTGTCATAGCATATTAAGGACAGACAAGGCGTACTGCAGAGGATGGCATAGAGGCTCTGGTGCACCGGGGGCTCTTGCCTTTTTTGGAGTTGCTCAGTAGGTTAGTTGCTTAGTGGCAGAGTGGTTCAGTTGTTGGAATTGGTGTATGGCTCTTGACAATGATTATTTGGCTTATGAACAAATTATTTAACCGATTAAAATTAAGATCATGAAACAATTAAAATTTGTGTTTTTGGGCTTTGTCTTTCTTTGCCTGACTGCGTGTGAAAAAGAAGATTCACAGGTAGAACATTTTGAAAGTGAGGTAGCCTCTTTTGAACAACTACAAGAACATCTGGTTGAAAACAAATCTTCTGCGATGAAGTCGTTTTTTTCTTTTACGATTGATGATGAATATAACGTACATCTTATTCCTCAAATCCAATTAAGATCTGAAAAAGAACTGCTTGAAGTGGCAGCGGTCAACTTGTTTAACCAAAACGAAGCGTTGGATTTCATACCGTATATGGTCAATAATGTTGGCCTCCCTGTGTGGAGTCGAGCATATGTGGATGAGGATAATTTATCGGTTTCCATTCCTTTTATCGATGCTACCCATAATTTTACCAAAGCAATTTTAGTCGGTAAAACAGATGAGTCCAGAACTACATTTCTATTTTATTTTGTTGAGCGAAGATATTTGGATCTTTCTATTCCCACAAATGAGGAAGAATTTGAGAAGATCAAATTAATGATTGCTCATGACTTTGATTTGTTTGGAGAGCATGATGATACGCTGTATCCCTATTATAATGAAAATAAAGTAATGGATTCTGATGAGCAGATTGGTACCAGAACGTGCTATGAGCATATACATGTTTGCGGATGTGTACAAAAAGATTTTGCATTCAAGGGTAAAGAACAATCCACATCAAGAAAATGTCCAGGCGGATATGAATTTAAGTGCCATTTCATTACCGTTCCTGTTCCCTGTGGAGGTACGGGATCCCAAGGAGGGCCGGGCAACGGCCTAAATGGTAATTGTATTGGATGTGTAGGGAATGAGGGGAATGTCTCAGACCCCATTGGATTGATTCCTGGAGGTTCTGATACAGATCTGAATCCGTTCTATTTTGAAAACATAACGATGTTGCAGAATTGTGTATTTGCAGGAGAAGATGACATAGATTTGGATGGAGAAGTCGGAGGGATAAATGAAGGGCTAGCAGGAGAGCTATGTGAATCATGGAATTACTATAAAAAGAGATGCCTGTCTGATGAATTTGATGGTGCCCCTTTACTATCGATGCCGTATGATCAACAACCTAACTACCAAAATAATCCCTATTACATCTGGGGATCGTATTCGGCTACGAATCCGGGGCTGTTTGATGAGATCATGAATATGGAGTATGGGTGTGTGACGAGTGATGAATTAGAGTTGGTGGAATGTATATCTGATAAGTATGATGTATTTATTGAGCAATATAATTTAGAACTATCCGAAAGTGAGGAGAAAGCACTGAAAAGTGGTTTGAAGAATAGTGGGGAGTGTGGGGTAGATTTTGAGGAGGATGCATGGAATGAATTAGCTTTCTATTATAGCCAAAATATAGATTTATCCGAAGGAGAGTATTCTATGCCAGAAGAAATTGATGGATTATGTTGGAATTCTTTAGTCTTGACTAAAATTGCAGATGGATATTATATAAAAATAGCAAATTTTAGTGCTAAATTCCATCATGCTCAATCAAATACTTGGATTGATATTTCATTTCCAAGCTTGTGTTTACAATCCTCTGGAAACGACTTCTTCACTGGTGAATCAATGTCTGTTTCTGATGTAAAAAAGAGCTTTGCAAATACAATTGAAGCTGCACGAATGGGTATATTTACACAACTTAATAAAGGAGTTGTACCAATGACAGCAACAATTAAAATACAATTTAAAGCAAGCCTCCTTCTTAATCTAAAGATAGCATTTGATGGGTTCCCAACAATTAATACTGATGCATTGGGCTGTCCAGGAGTTCCACCGTCTCCTGTATTGTGGAATTGTAATTAAAAAAATAAAGAACAAAAAATGATAAAGGTACTTGTAGTTTCAGTTTTAATGAGTGGATCTTATGTAAACAGGACCATTTATTTACATGAAAACGAGATAGTAATCAATGAGAAATATTATTTGAACAACTCTACAAAAATCATAGAAGAAAAGAGCATTTATTATGTTTTTGATGATAATGAGGTTCAAGAATTTTCTAACCAAGAAAAAAGAATAAACCCAGTAAGCCTTTACAAAAATGATACTTGGCAAATGGAAGGATGGCCTTCTAAAATAATTTTGGAGGAATCATTAAATGAACAGATCAATGGTAATTATTCCTTTACAAGAAAGACAAATTATGGCAATGAACAGTATTCATTATTAAAAGATGATTCCATTATGTTTCCCGGTTTATTTAACTTATCTATAGACATTAATAATGTTAGTTATGCTATTGTAAAGCTTGAAGTTTTTTACAAAAAAATATTAATGTATAAATCTGATCTTATAGAGACAAGAATTGGTCTTCAAAGTGATCTTGTGACATTCAACTCAATAAAGGATTTATTTATCTAAAAAAGATGAAAAATTAATATAATACACGAACTTTCCAGCAGGCTTAAGTCCTCTACAGCGAATTATTTCCCATCGAAGGAAAAAGATGAAAAGTCATTCGATGCCTTAGAGTTACTATAAAAAAAGATGCCTGTCCGATGAATTTGATGGTGCCCCTTTACTATCGATGCCGTATGATCAACAACCTAACTACCAAAATAATCCCTATTACATCTGGGGATCGTATTCGGCTACGAATCCGGGGCTGTTTGATGAGATTATGAATATGGAGTATGGGTGTGTGACGAGTGATGAATTTGAACTGGTAGAATGTATATCTGATAAGTATGATGAATTTATTGATGAATATGATTTAGAAATATCAGAGAGTGAGGGAAGTGCGATAAAGAAAGCAATAAAGCATGGTGGAGAATGTGGAGATGGTTTTGAGGAAAAGGTCTATGATATATTGGCAGATCAGTACGTAGATACAGCATTAGATAATTTATCTGACGGACACAGGATAAGATTACTCGATTGTAGTTCGTTCCAATGGAATCTTATAGGTAATGGATGGGTTTCTTGTTTAAGTCCCACTAATATGGAGGTAGAAATTGGTAATACTGGAATTGATTTTTATATTGATTTGGGTTGCTTAAGTTATACTATTCCAAATACCCGAATTAATGGCGAGGGAATGTAATACAGACCATAAGCGCTGATGAAGCCTCGACTTGTGCTGCTATGGCATCAAATTTGGCATCAGTAGCGGTAAAAATGTTTATGACAATAATACCTGACTATAAATTATTTGACCCTGATTTTTTGGTAAAGCAAATGATAAGAAAAGTTTATAGGAAAGCATATGCTGAGGCAATGGAAAAAACAACGTGTGGAAATAATGAGGAATTGCAAATGTGGAATGGTTCTATAGCCACATGCAATAATAGTAATTGCCCAAATGGTAGTTCAACACCCATATATTCAGATAATTTAATTGAAGTAACCAAGGAAAGTATACTAGGAGAATGTCACTAATTAAAAATATGGTATTAATAATTACGGTTGTATTATCAAACAACGATAAGATAATTTACGAACTTAGTGAGTCTGTATATAGTTCTAGACACATATTGGTTGATGAATTTGGGAACAGTATAGATGAATTCCAAATTATAAGAGAAAATGATCCCAATGTATATACATTCAACCTTGATTCAATGGATATCAGAAAATCAATAATTTATGAAAACTTCTCCAATGAAAATAAATTTGAAGTTCATATTTTGCCAAACTCAGAGGAAACTATAATTGATGGATTTATTGTTGTTAAAGTTGAAAAAAGTGTTTTAAAATCATCAAAAATAATCTCCTACTATTTGAAAACAGAAGAGATTTCGCAACTAAAACTCAAATCGGAGTTTATTAGTAAAATTATCGACAATAATAGTGACCTATTATTTTTGTATCCAGATTTTATATCTTCTGATGCATATCAAAAGAGCATTTTGCAAATTGATGTAAAATGGGAAAATGATTTTTCAAAAGATGTCTCTGATAAGATAAATAAAATTCAAATAAAGTATTGAGACTTTGACATGCTTTAAGTTAATAGTTTTGGATTAAAGAGATAATTGGTTTATCGTGACGAGAGGTTTGGGAGACGCCTGTTTTTCAACCTCTCTATTTTATCGTGAACCATTCAATTTACGATTATAAATATACTTATTGTTGTGCAAAGTTAATGAAACCGCCAAGTACGTAAAGCGTATGCTAGGTGGTGTGAGAGGACGAAACGACCGACGGGTATCCATCGCTCGTTTCTTCTACTCGATTAGCAGGGAGAAGGAGCACCATGCGTATGTGTACCGATAATCTGAGTGGGCCAACGACATTCTTCCGCTTCGAAATCACCATCAAGGTCATCGCAACCATAATAATAAACAGTCCCTACAATATTTACAGAAGCATTCTCTTCAGGAAAAAATAGTTCTAAATCAATTGAGACAGGGCCTTTTATCAATTCTTCTGTTGTACTAAAAACATCATGTGGAATTTCTATCATCCTACTGTCTTTTACATAGACTGACGTTGATGTAGTATTTTCAAAAACCTCTTCATCTTGTGAAACTTTTAAAGAACGTAGTTCCCAAGGGATTTCGCTTGGAAAGGACATTTGACCGAATTTACCAATGGACATGGTAAACGGCTTTCCAATATTGAGAACTGCATTCGGAAGTTGAATATCAACATTAGTAAGTTGTATATCTTCATTCCATATAAATTGCATGTCATCTTCGCAAGTACAACTTCTTTTTTCACAACCTAAAAGGAGAGTAATGGCAATAAGTAGGATCATCGAGTATTTCATAGCTTTTTTAATTAGTAGAGTTCAGTTTTGTTGACGACGCTGTTACTTAATCAAAAGAACTTTTCTCTACTCGAGACCAACTCAAACTTCTTTTTACACTCGAATAAAATTATAAATAGTATTGCAAAAGAGGCTATGAAAACCTCATTCTACTGTCTCATAAGCGCAAATGCATGCTGAGGATCAGCGACATGAGTGACATCTCGTAGAACAATTTCATCGCAATCGTTTAGGTCCACTTCATAATTTACAGGATAACCAAAACCTAAATTATACGTAATGACAAGCCGTCTGGTAAATTCATTATATTCCCAGGAAAAGCCATCGGAATATTCCAACAATAAGGTAGAGTACATTGTGAAACTACCGTCCATAGGTGCATTACCGGTTCCATCAGCTAGAAAGCTTACCGTTTTACCATCGGATTCATCGTTGACATTCAAGACAGTCCAGTCACCGATTATATTTTCGGAAATGGCAGGACCTCCAATTTCGAGCAAAATGGACTCTGATAAAACTTCTATACAATTATCAAGAGATACCTCTCTAAGCGTGTATGTAGTCGATTCAGAAGGCATTACTTGAAGAACAGCGTTACCAGTTCCATCCAATGTGACCGTCATGGTTTCGGATCCATCATCATACGAAATGGTAGCACCAGAAGTTCCAGTGAATGTAAGTTCCGCAGTTTCTCCTGAACAAATAGTTGGACTACTAACTTCTGCGGATGCAATCAATGTTGTAGTACACTCATCAGAATCTGAACACGAAATTTGGAGGATTAATAAGGAAAATAAATAAACGAAGAGAAAGGATCTCCCTTTTCTAAATTGGAATCTCATTTGTTTTAGTTTAATTGTGATAATAAATAATAGGTTATCAAGATGAAAGGTATAATTTTCCACCCAAACATTTGCATAAATTTCATGAAAATGACGTTTATTTCAACGTACGTTTTTAAATCACTTCAATGTAATCAAATGATAATTACCTGAGAATCAGTTTAGAAAAGCCCTTCGAATTTAACACTATTTTTGTTTTGAATCAGCAAGGATTAAGAAATGTACTTCCAGTTATTTGTTCTGGCCATCGGCATTCTTGAAGTTCAAAATCTTCATTAATGTCCTCACATTGATAATAGTAAACACTTCCTTCTATTTCTAGCATAGCATTCTCAAAAAAAAGTACTCGGATTTTTAGTGATAAAGGACCGTTAAATGAATCATGAAAAAGCGTGTGAGGGAATTCAAGTGTAATAGAGTCCTTTCGAAAGTCTCCTGGGAAATCTGTTATATCTACGAAAATGTCATCACCATTGTAAATTATGATTCTGTTTTCTTTCCAGAGAACTTCGTCATTTAGTCGCTCAATTCGTATCGCTAAAGGATCT
>JBCCVV010000006.1:0-64387 GCA_039194925.1 Bacteroidota bacterium | reverse complement strand
GTGAGTTACGGCCTTTTTTAATCATTTTTTTACTTTTTTTGATTAAAAATCCGTCAACCTATTTCAGGCAGGCACAATAATCTTATTAATTTTTCAAATCTTTTCAATCTTCTATCAATACACCTCATCTTCAGGATAAAAACTAGAAAAAATCATCCCAACTTTAGCGCCTAGCGTAATGACTCCATCAAAGGACTCCACTTTGGGAGTGATGTAATAATTATTCCAAAGAATCGTAGTTTGCACACCGTAAGAAAAGAATACTGAATCTTCAAAGTTGGGATTTATGTCATTATTGGCTTTATTGCCTTCGATTACAATGCCGGGTATGACTCGAACATTTTCCAGAGGGACATATTCTTTATAAAATCCCATTCCAAACTGAACAGTATTTGCGCTTACATCTAGATCGAGAAGGTAATTGACTTGATAGGCCATATTGATATTTACGCTAATTGGAGAGTTATCCGCCCCTTGTTTAAATACCAGAAAACCTGCATTAGGCCGCAACACGGTACTATTGAACCCATTAACCAGATCATCATTTTTGCCAATATCAAAACCTACGGTGAGTCTGCCCTTGTACGTATATCCTGGTAATAGGGCATAATAGTTTTCGAACGTATTGTATTCAATTACAGCACCCGCATGGTAACTCGAATGACCCGCATCCATAAGATAATTCTGACTTTGTAATTGAAATGGATTTAAGAAGATAATGGCTAGAAAGTAAAATGTTGTCTTGGCGGATTGAAACAAATTGGGAATTCTTTTATTCATATAACTTACAACGAAAGAAAGAACATAATGTTATAGCGGACTTCTTGGGATACTATGGTCCTAAAATACCTAATATAATAGATCGTAGTATCAGATATCAGAAAATATAGCCGATAGCAAAATTTACGTCTGGATGCGTCCCGTCAAATTCCGGAGCTATGGAATCATCTTGGCCAAAAGAAAATTTGGGTCCTAGACTGAGATCTACTAGTATGTTATTGGTCCAAATCCATTGATACCCCAGTTTACCAACTAGATGAAACGCGTTAGCATTTCGTTCAACTGTAGTGTCTTGTTCTGTCAGATTACCCAAAGTGAAACCGATATTCGGAGAGATGTAAAATCCATTTAGTACTTCTTTGTTTGTAATGTACAACCGATATTCTAGACTAGCTCCATAAGATGTGCCATCGTAATCTTTCACCTTATTATAAGGATTTAGAGTTGCTTGAAATGAACCATGATCACTTAATACTTTTTCGTAACAAATACCAACGAATCCAAACGCGTAGCCCACTGGCCCAGTCTTGATAGCTGAAGATTGAGCCGATGTCTCCATTGAAAAACAAAGAATCAGAAATAAAAAAAGCAATTGTTGCAGGCGAATACTCATTCAAACTATTAATTGCTGGCAAATATATCTCAAATAATTAAAGATTAGAAAGATTGGAAAAATTGAAGAGATATACAAGATTTGTCATTTTGAGCGTAGTCGAGAAATTGGTTGGCACGAGGGTATTTCACGGAATTTCTCGGAGAAGTCACGGGGTAGCACGGAAAGGTTTGCGTTATACTAAATAAATCTTAGTGGTTCTTGGTGTCTTCTTCGAACTTCTCGGTGAAACATCCTCTTTAAAATCTTCAAGTTACTTTCTAAATATCATGAATAGGAATCAGGTCATGAACGAATACATCCCCAAAAATACCAAAGCACCCGCTACAAAGCCAATCGCAGCCAACCAGGAAATCTTTCTTAAATACCAGATGAAATCTATTTTTTCCATTCCCATGGCGGCAACGCCTGCAGCTGAGCCGATGATCAACATACTTCCACCGGTACCTGCCGCATAAGCGATAAAATGCCACAATTTACTATCGGCTGGATAAACAGCCATATCATACATACCCATTGAAGCAGCTACCAGAGGCACATTGTCAATTATAGCAGAGCCTACACCCAAAAGCATAACGACTATATCTTGATTTGGAATCGCATTATCCAGCCCTTGGGCAGCATAACGCAAAGCTCCCACTCCATCCACTACGACGGTTTCCAATGCAGCCACTGCCATCAGAATACCCAAGAAGAACAAAATACTTGACATCTCAATTCTTGATAGGGCGATGTGTGCTGAATATAAATGCTTCCGTTCTTCGTCAAAATCTTCTTCCGGATGAATGTATTCAGACACCAACCATACAACACCTAAGGACAGCATCATGCCTAAATAAGGCGGCAAGTGGGTAAATGTCTTAAAAAATGGCACAAAAACGATCATTCCCAAACCAAGGAAAAGCATGGTTTGACTGGATAATAGTTTTTCGGCCCGAGTATCTTCTTCCGCGTTGACAATAATCTCTCCCTGAAATTCTTTCTTAAACGAAGCAATAATGAAGGGAATAATGAAACAGACTAGTGATGGTATGACCAACCATTTTACCAAACCAACGGTAGTCACTTGTTTACCAATCCAAAGCATTGTAGTGGTGACATCCCCGATCGGAGACCATGCACCACCAGCATTGGCGGCAATCACTACCAATGAAGCATACCAAAGTCTTTCTTTTTTGTCCGCAATGATCTTTCGCAGAAGTGTAACCAAAACTATTGTCGCAGTAAGGTTATCAATAATCGCAGAAAGGATAAAGGCTAAAATTCCAATAATCCATAGCAATCTTTTCTTACTTTTTGTATTGACCCAACCTTTCAGAATTTCGAAACCTCTATGCAGGTCAATAATCTCAACAATGGTCATAGCACCGATCAAAAACACTAGAATTTCAGCTGTTTTGCCCAGATGATGGAGTAATGCGTTGGTAAATCCATGCTCTGCGTCTTCTGAATGTCCACCCGCCATATCAAAAATATGCTCATGTGAATCAACGGCCGTCAGCCAGCCATTATTAAAACCAATAGCCAATAGGGCCCAACACCCCGCCCCCATAATTAATGCGGGAACAGTTTTATCTAAATTTAAAGGATGCTCTAAAACGATGGTAAGATAACCGAGAATGAATAAGACAATAATTGCTGCAAACATAAAACTCTAGCTTAAATTTTCTACACGGAAGTGGTGTATCCCATTTCAAAATTGTCGGTAAAGTTATCATTTATTTTCACCTGCGTGTAAAAAGATCTGGACAAGTTTGTATTAAGGTTTTGTGTAATTGTCTTGATATAAAATGATTTGAAAAATTATGTCAATTTTAGTGGGAGTATTTAGACCAAAAAATAGTGTTTTAAATTGATTTTTGTACAATGATTTTGCATAATCGAAGCCATTTCTCAACTCAAAAAGTCCTTCCTCTCAGCATTTCAACCGACAAATCCTAATTTCTATTATACACTAAAAGTAGTTGGTGGTCTTTGACTCTACACATACAAGATTGTATGACTTATAAATATGCAGCTTAGTATTGCAATCTAGGGCTAAGTATTGGCTAAAATCAAAATATTGGTGGCATTTTTGATAAGCAAAAAGGTATGTTTTCGGTTCATTCATTAGACCAACTCTGATGATTTTCTTCGATCGCTCCTTCATCCCGTAGTAATGGCTATGAAAAGAAAAACAGCCTGTCCTGAAGAACCGCAAGAAGTATTGTCAATAAACACAAGCCCTCTAGCTCGATATGCCTTGGAATTCTTGGACAACTTCAGTATTTTTGCACCACTATGGCAAAAATCGCAGATATAGATTTAGGAGATTTTCCGCTTTTACTGGCTCCGATGGAAGACGTCAGTGATCCACCATTTCGTGCCTTGTGTAAAGAGCAAGGGTGTGATATGATGTATACGGAGTTTATTTCAGTAGAAGGATTGATCCGAGATGCGGATAAAAGTGTCCAAAAAATGGATATCTACGATTACGAGCGCCCTATCGGAATTCAGATTTTTGGTGCAGAAGAGGCAAGTATGCGCAAAGCGGCTGAGATTGTAGAAGAAGCCAAACCCGAAGTTTTAGACATCAATTATGGTTGTCCGGTAAAAAAAGTGGTTTGTAAAATGGCGGGAGCAGGGATTTTACAAGACATTCCTAAAATGGTACAACTCACCAAAAGCATTGTAGATAGCACTTCTTTGCCCGTCACCGTAAAGACCCGATTGGGTTGGGATGACAATTCCATTAAAATTGAAGAAGTTGCAGAACGATTGCAAGACGTAGGAATCAAAGCATTGTCCATCCACGGACGTACGCGTAAGCAAATGTATAAGGGAGAAGCAGACTGGACTCAAATCGGAAATATTAAGCGAAATCCCAGAATTCATATTCCTATCATCGGAAATGGAGACATTGACAGTCCTCAAAAAGCGGTGGAATACAAAAATAGATATGGAGTAGATGGCATTATGATTGGCCGGGCGAGCATTGGCTATCCGTGGATCTTTAGAGAAATAAAGCATTATGTAGCAACGGGTGAACTCCTTGACCCACCTACCATTCAGGAAAGAGTAGACGCCGCCAGAAGACATCTCAAACACAGTCTCGAATGGAAAGGAGATCGATTGGGCGTGGTCGAGATGAGACGACACTATACCAACTATTTCAGGGGCTTTAGAAACATCAAGCCGTATCGTACCAAATTGGTAACCATCTACGAACCTGAAATCTTATTCGAAATACTGGATGAGATTGAAGAAGTATACAGTCACTCCTTTGTGGTGTAGAAAACTTTACTACCCTATTTTAAAAGCGTCAGTGATCCGATCACCTCTTCTTTTACAAGACCTCGATTTATAGAATATTCAATTTTCCACATGTACACTCCTTTGTCTACGAAGCTGCCATTAAACCGTCCATCCCATTCCTGATCCAATTCGTTGGTTTCAAATAACAAATTTCCCCATCGATCATAAATAATCCAGGAAAACTCCTCAATCGGAAAATCACTTTGAACATATGGTTTAACGATATTATGAGGTGGAGCGCTATAAACCGAGAAGATATTGGGCATAAAGACATTCACATCACAATTCTCTTCTTCTAAATGTACCGTAATGGGAAACGATCTGCATGGCAACTCCATATTTAAAACATAACTTCCCGCTTGAGTAAACGTTCGATCTCCTCCTGTGACACCATCCTCCCAACGCAACGTAGCGCGTTTTAAAAAAGGTCCTTCGATCAAATCTCCCAGTACAAAAACCGCCGCCCCTTGACATAAAGATATGGTGGTATCCAAGGTCTCCGGCAATTCATACAATTGAATGAAATCGATGGCATATCCAGATAACCACTGAACGCCTTCAAGCCCTTCTTCCATACATGAATTCAGTTCATCAAAAAATTTGGTAGGACCTCCCACTGCAATATATTCATAATCGTCATCGGCTTGAAAACAATTCCAATACACATCCCAAGACGTTCCGGAAGAGATTTTATCCTCGATGTGTATATCGTCAAATATGACTTTAGATGAGGTTTCCATTCCCATGATAATGGGTAGAAAATTTTGAGACTTGGAGTCCAAATCAAATTCAATATGCTTGTTATCCAATCGAAATTCTAACCCTCTATCCGGAAAATCAGAGCATCCTTCAGGAACCATTTCAAAATGATCCAACAGACCATATTTTAATGTTGCCAATTCCAGATAATAATAGGAATTCTTTTTAATAGGCCGTTCCAATTGCTGTGAGACGCCTTCCGTTAATATGAAGCCATTATTAAATATGGCGCATTCAAGTGATATATAACCTGACCCCTCATAGGGAATAATTCCGGTTTTAATAGCAAAAATTGACTGTGTGGCAACAGGATCCGGAGGACAGCTGTAGTGCATCCAATAGGCATCTGCCCCAGTCACCTTCCAGAATTCTGTTTCATAAAAACTGGCAATAGTATTATCCGGACATTCAACTTCCTCAAATGAATTGTTTTGGATCATATTTTGAGCATGTATGCCCATTATGCCTGTGCACAAAAAACTAACTACCATCCATATGTTACAAATCCGATTATTCATTTAAATCTTAAGATATATCCCAACGCTAAACAATCTAAAGATATGTAATCCAATTTAAAACATTTGAAACAAAGGGTAAGAATGAAAGAAAGATTGAAGAGATTGAAATATTATCCTTTCGGACGAAGTCAAGACATTAGTAAGAGTTCTTCTGAGTAAAACGAAAGGATTAGAGAAATTTTAAATCGTTAATTTTCAATTTTCAATTATAACTTTATCACCTTTAGCGTTTGAAGATGATCATCAATCAAAGCACGAACCCAATAAAGCCCGCTGCCAGAGAAGGTCTCATCTGGAATTATAATTTCATTTGTACCGTGATATTGGCCTGAATAAATTAATTGGCCTCGCGTATCCAACATCGTGATCTGCATTTGGGTATAGCTCCCCTCAACTTTTATGTTCAAATCACCGTCAAAAGGATTTTGTATCGCATAAATAGACAGATCCTTCTTAACATCCTCAGAAATCAAAGGCTGGTTTTCTTTAAATTCAACCTGCAAATCGAGTGGGTTTAAGTCGATGTAGATTTCCGGTTTCAATTCCTGCAATAGAGAAATCTCTTTGTCATTTGCAACCGTAAGCGTTAGAAAAGGAATATCTTGAATGTCTTTCATCCGTGTATTGACCCACGAAATCCGCAATACATTATCAATAATGCTAAAATCACTTTCTGATAAGTATTCAGAAGTCAAAACCACCTTCTCCGGCACTTGAAAACTCAATTGTAACCCATCGGGAATATCATCTAATTCTTCAAAGATCAGATCATAGGAGTAATTATCACCTTCATTCTTTTTGGAGAACAAGACAGGAATTGCCTCATTGTTTCTAGTAGTCGAATGATTGCGCTCATTCTGCAATCCGGGTTGATATGAACCGTTGACATCTCCCATTTTCACAGCCACAAAGTCTACATGCTCCACTGAATCACCCAGTTTATCTATGACTATTGAATCAGGATAATACCAGGGTTGCTCTTCATCAAAAAATACAAATGAAGAATCTACAAATACCCATTCGTCTACACCTTGCGGCCAATCGCTTATAATCCCAAGTATCAATTTACGAAGCGTAAGCAAATCGGCACTGCTTACTTTTTCATTTCCCGTTACATCTGAAGCCATGATATCGTAAGGATTATCAAATGGTGCAAGCTCCAAAATGTGACGTTGGATCAGTACCAGATCCAGAGTATTTACACCGGAAAGCGGTTCCGATTCGAACGAGGGCTTAAATATGTATTTCAAATATTCGGGAATTGTATCCAGTACAAACTCTCCCAATCCATCTGTCAACTTCATCCCTGAGAACGTATCAATAGAGGCAGTATAATTCAACTCCACATTGGGAATATAGTCGTCTCGATGAGACATCACTCTGCCTTCAATTTTACCTTTGATCGTACCATTTGGGCATGCATCAGAATTGTCTTGCACGATAAATGATACTTCACATCGGTCCTGATTGCCGTATTCATCTGTTACCCACAATTCGAACGTAAATTCTTGCGCTACTCCATTTTCAATATCCTCACAGCTAATTACCCGGTTGTCATCCGTGACATCTTGTGAAAAGGAAAAGATAAGATCTTCTGGGGCGGTACAGTTATCAAAACTTCCATAATTATAGTCTACAGCCCAAATATCAATCATTCCTGAGCTCGGCATAATCGTCGTGGTAATGGAAGAAGTACAATACGGTGTTGGGTTTTTGCAATCTCTTACGGTCAATTTATAATTGCAGGTCTCCGCATTACCACATCCATCTTCCACAGTCCAAAAGACTCTATGTTCACCATACAACAACTCTCTTGTGAATTCAATTCCCTGACCAAACTCATCCACAGTACCATCATCATCGATATCCAGACTCCATTGATAAAAAAGATCTAAAGAATCCGTGCAATCATCATTGGCATAAGCCGTTATCGTAACCAACTCCGAAGTACAGTTTTCGTCGTACGAACATATTTCCTGATCTTCACATTCCACAAATTCCGGTGCGATGGTATTCTTTAATTTTATTTCCTGGAGATATGTCCAGATTCCGATGTTTTGACCCACATCATACTGACACCAGTCAATTACAGTCCATTCACGTAATATTTTTACACAAGCACCTCCGGAAATATAAAAGATTTGATCCTTGTGCTCTGCGGCAACTAAGGCGCACTTATTATTCTCCCATGTAGGTAGGCCAGTTATGCTTGGGTCTGCTTGTATGGTATCGCAGCCATTCATCTCAAAATTACCGGGCCAAAGAATATCACTTTCCAAAAATGGGTTATCACTAGCTACTGTAATAGTTTGTGTACAAGAGGCCGTTTGACCAAAAAGATCCGTTGCGGTGAATGTTCGGGTAATAATTCCTGCACCACAATCCAGGTTAATTATGGATTCTTCCTCTACTGAGGCTGCACAGTTGTCTTCGAAATAGCCATCGATTCCCAGCTCCTGACCATTGATGAGAATGGGTTCTTCATTTCCTTCACCCTCTACCACAGAACCAAATATACTCAAGTCGTCCGGATCAAAATGATATGCACAAGATATGGTTAAATCGGAGGGGCATACGATCGATGGAGGTAATTTGTCTTCTATAAAAACAGAGACCATGCACGTATTACTCAATCCTCGATCGTCTGTAACTCTAAATGCCACCATGGTTGTATCTCCAATTTCTTCACAACAGAAATGAACTTTCGGACCAAAATCCAACCCCCAGGCACATTCGTCGGTCATTTTGGCTACCTCCATGATGATATTGCCGCAATTATCAAAACTACCATCATCCAGGCTTATAGCCAAAAGATCGGCAATTCCGTTGCTGCTTACAGCAACCTGTGTAAATCCATCACAAACAGCAAAAGGAGCCGTATCATCAATTACCTCAAGGGAAGTAGTGCATTGTGAAGCATTTCCACAAACATCCGTTGCTACATACAGCAAAAAGTACTCCCCTACCGGCAGTCCTTCAATTCTATTTCCGTCGACAATGAAATCCATCGAAATGTCTACTTCTTCCAATGTCAGGATTTGAAAACTGGAATCGTACATCGAACAATCATAGACGCTATCGACAAAACTTAGTTCATAGGGTTCATTGATGCATTCATAGGCATGGGAAGAAAGCACCAAATCTTCCGGGCATTCAAAGACCGGTCCTTGCTGATCCAGAATTTTTATCACTTGGTTCTCTTCTAAGGTTTGAGTGGTACACCAATCTATGATAAACCACTGTCGCAATACTTTGAATCCGTCTCCACACTCTTCGAATTCGACATCCATATAGGTTCCGTCTATATTCCCACAATCTGGAAAAGAAGGCATTCCGGTCGAAGCAGGTGACGGATGTCCATCTGGAAGCGCCTCCCAGTCACCATCGCACTCCAATGGCAATTCGTCTGTACCGTCATAATTCGGTGGAGTCATTACCGCAGATAGTGGAAGCGGTCTTACCAATATGATTTGTTCACAGGTAGAACTATTCCCTTGATCATCCTCCGCTACCCAACTACGCGTAATCTCCTTGATATATCCCGTGCTTGCACAAGCCATTTCCACTTCTATATCTTGAAACGTAAGTGTGACATCACCACATGCGTCAAAGTCTTCTACTAAATAGGTGTTGTCATCAATGGCTGTTGCTATAGCATAAAAAGGGATTGGAAGTCCGACAGATTCGGGATTCACTCCAAATTCACACTCCACATCTGCATCCACACAGTTGAGAAAGGGAGCTATATTATCCGTTACAGAAATATCTCCACCACAACTATTACTTGTACAATCATGCCCAACAACAAACGAAACATCGGTTCCCAGATGATCAACAGTCAATACATTATTCGGAATCAAAACATCATTTTCGTCATACAATTCAATGATGTATTTAGTGTAGGGCTCTGCCGGATTGGCCAAAAGCATAAAAATATCAACTGCCTGTTCACAGCCCTCAGCCAGAGACACATTGATACTAGTGTTACAAACCAAAGCCGGAGCATTCATAAAACTGATTTCGACTTCATCCGACACCTCGACCATAGGGCCATTGCCATCAGGGTCATCGCTCACTAAAATCAGCGTAAATGATCCATTGCTTTGATCTTGAGGGCCCGGTTGATATTGGTCCGTAGTTGAAAACACGCCATTGTTGCTATTTCCAGGCAGGAAAATACCATCTCCTGTAGTAAACCATATTCCATCGCTCACATCACCAGAAATGGAAGCGCCCAGCAAATCCAAATCCAACGTCTCTCCATAACATATGGTTTGAGAGGTTCCCGCTTCAACATTTATCATCATTGAAGATGATCCTGGCGCGGAAAACGCTGTGACATAGAGCAAGAGTGCCAATATGGTAGAAATAATTTTCAACGATATATTAAATTTTAGTATAATTTGTTTTTAACACTTTTTCAGCTTATAACATATTATGAAAATATTTAATACAATAATTATACCAATGCGCTGAGTTTTGAAGAAAAGGCCGCTTTTAGTTTTCGGAGATGACGACATAAGAGGATAGAGAATTCTCAAATTAAAAGTGCTTTGGGTATTTCTGTTTGTTTCAATTTAAAAAAATCGGTCTTTCAGCATACCTTCATTTAATCCCGAATGTATATATTGCAATGATATCGAAATGATGTGACGTCGTCTGAATTACATACGTTGATCATTGCCCGGTTCATTGATCTTGAACTGATTCAAATGAGAAATGTATGGAAACACAACCAGTAACTTCAGGTTGATATTGGATCATTTCTAACCATTATTAGTTTACTAAATACATTAAACGTTAAATCATGAGACTATTGAAAAACACATTAATGAAGTCTTTTTTCAACGCTAAATTCAATTACATTCTAAATCCCTTGAAATTAATGAAAATTGCCTCCTTACTGATCTTTACCTTGTTCGCTACCAGCTCCATGCAAGCTCAGGATGATGAGCCCTTTGTACGTGATGGGAGATGGCTGGTAGAAACAGGCTTCAATATTTTCACGGGTATTACAGGAGGTGGAACAGGGGCAAACATTATTTCAGTCGATGGCAACTCATTTACTACTGTGGGCGCAGAATTGGGAAAATTTCTGAGTAATAATTTCGCGTTGAAAGCAAAATTTGGTTTGGTGTCCAGTGATGGGTCGAGCATTACAAGTTTTGGTTTAGGTGGAAAATATTATAGCGATGGCAATTTTATTATTGATTTTGGTGGAATTCTCGTTGATGCGTTTGGAACAGAATTCCAAGGAAACCTGGGAATAGGATATGCCATTAGCCTTGCGCCAAATGTTATGCTTGAACCGACCATTGGTGGTCTATATGCCGACGAGGATCTTGTCTTTAATTTGAGAGTAGGTTTCGCGATGTTTTTGTAAAGAAGAAGTTTAAAAATTGAAAAGATTGTTAAGGATAATTGATAATTACAATCTTTTCAATTTTCTCCAATCTCTTTAATCTTTCCCTTAGATGACATTAGCCGAAAAAGTTATCCATTTCTATACCTCAATGGATCGAAATTGGAAAATCGCAAAAGGTTTCGACTTGATCGACCCTTTCTCCAACATGGAGACAATCGAGATCTTTTCTGCTTTTTATCAGAAATATTTTAATGATACGCAACGTCGTCACTTCCTAATTGGGATAAATCCCGGTAGACATGGTGCCGGTGTTACAGGTGTACCCTTTACCGATCCAAAAATCATTGCCGAGGACTGCGGTATAGCCAACGATTTTCCCAAAAAAAATGAATTATCAGCCATTTTTGTATACAAATTTATTCACGCTTATGGTGGTATCGAACGGTTTTACCAAAAGTTTTACATCAATTCTGTTTGCCCTCTTGGATTTCTCCGTAATGGCATCAATTGCAATTATTACGATGATAAGATGCTTTTCAAGAGTGTGAAAAAACATATTGTCTCAGGCCTTCAAGACCAAATCGCCATGGGGATGCATACGGATGTCGCCTTCTGCATGGGCAATGGACTTAATTTTAAATTTTTGAAAAAACTCAACGAAGAATTCTCTTTTTTTGATTCCATCGTACCCTTACCGCATCCCAGATGGGTAATGCAATATCGCCGAAAACGATTGTACGAATTCATTGAGCTCTATGTGGGAGAATTGAAAAAGGTTTAATCTATCTTCGAAACCATATTCCTTATTTTGCGTTTGAATTCTCGAATTCAGTACCTGATCTTATTTTAGTGTATAGAAGGAATTGGATGTTACACCCTCTTCTTTTTCTTTGATTTTAAAACTTGTTTAATGAAAAAATATCTACTTCTTTTATGCTTTCTTTTTGTTTATGATATTTCCTATTCACAAATTGAAGGTTGCGATGGCATTCGTTTTAGAGATGATGTCTTCAGTACTGTTGGAGTTTTCAATGACATTAAGTTTGGTGAAGGTGAGACGTTCGCAGGGAATTTTCAGGAATTGTTTCTTAATGTATATGAGCCCATAGGCGATAATCTTGAAAAAAGACCGGTTATTATTCTGGCATTTGGTGGAAGTTTCATAGGTGGAGAAAGATCTGACGTAGGATTTTTATGTGAGGCGTATGCAAAAAAAGGATACGTTGCAGTCGCGATTGATTATCGATTGTATGACGGTCCTTTGGTTCCAATTCCTTCGGATGACGATTTTAAGGTCGTCGTAATCAAATCGGTTTCGGATATGAAGGCTGCGATTCGATTTATGCGGCAAGATGCGGACACAAACAATCAATTTAGAATTGATCCGGATAATATCTTTGTTGGTGGTGTCTCCGCAGGCAGCATTACGGCATTTCATACGGCAGTGCTTGACGAAACGGACGATTTGCCAGAAGATATTATGACTATTTTGGACGACAATGGAGGAATTGAAGGCAACTCAAGCTCGAATTTGGAATATTCGTCAGAAGTACAAGGGTTAGTCAATTTCTCAGGTGGCTTGAATAACGCTTCATGGATTGATGCCAATGACCCGCCTTTTGTAAGTATTCATGATGATATGGATCCCGTAGTACCGTATGGTGGTGGTTTTGCAACAGTTTTTAATATTCCAATCATTTTCATGGAGGGAAGCCAACGATGCCAGGAAGTGGGTGATAGTGTCTCAGTCCTGAACCAGTTGCGAACTATAGAGAATAGTCAAGGACATGTAAGTTTTCTATTTGGAGCGGATAATGTTGTAAGTAGTGTAGATTTCACAGCAGACTTCCTCGCAAATATCCTCTGTGGAGATTTAACTTCAAGTGTGGCGGATTTTTCTGAACGTCTGGAATCTGTTCATTCTTACCCAAATCCTAGCGCTGGTCTGGTGACAATATCCAATCCTTTCAACTTAAAATTAGAGTATTCCATTTTTGACATGTATGGTCGAATTGTGACAATACCTACACAAAATCCAACGCTTGATCTAAGTAATCTTTCAAATGGAATGTATTTTCTAAAATTGGTCGACTTGGATACTCGAGAAACAAAAACAGAAAAGTTCATTTTAGAAAAATAAAATCAGTAATTCCAGCCTGGCATGAAATCATAAAAGAGAGTAAGTTCTGCGAATGAAGTGACATAAATGGAAAACATATTGCTTTCAAAGCAAAAATCTAAGTGGCGCATTTTATGATTTCTACTACGAAATTACGTATCAAATTTTGTTTACCTACATGATTATGTAGTTCACCTCATCAGAATTTGTCGAAAATTTGTAGCAGAACTAAAAATTAAATATCATGTCAAAACACATAGGATCTTTTACTCCTTCACACACGTCAACGATTGATCTCATTTCCAGAAAAGATGGAGATTTCGACACCCCAGTAGATATTCAATTTACAGACCCTGAAGGAAAAATATGGACGGCACCCGCAGGTACCATAACAGATGGTGCCTCTATCCCTTCCCTACTCGCAGGATTTTTTGGTGGCAAACTGAATAAAAATCATTTATTCGCAGCAATCGTGCACGATGCGTATTGCGGCCAGGCAAATGCTGGTGGCCCTTCTTACCAAATCGAACGGTGGCAAGATACGCATCGCATGTTTCATAAAGCATGTATTGCCAATGGGACCAGAAGAGTAAAAGCGAATACGATGTATGCCGGTGTAAGACTGGGAGGACCAAGATGGCCATTCAACGGAGAATCACCCAATGATTTAAGTAGAGTTGACGATTCAGCGATTCAGGCAGAAATGAAATACTGCCAGGAATGGATTGAGTCACAGGGTGAATCCTTAAGCCTGGATGAGATTGATCAGTGGATGGATGAAAGAGAGCCATTCTTATTAGAACATTCTAAATAAAAATTACATGCACGACAGGAAGATTTGAATTGCCATGCATGTACTTCTCTTTATGAAATTGAAGTTATTTACATGGCAGTCATTCTTTCTTCTTGCATTCTATTTTCCAAGTAGGATACTTGATAGATTCATCTGGATTTACCCATTCTCCCAACCAATTAAAACCAAGATCCGAAATATTACTAAACGTAATTTTATACTTGCCTTCCATTCCATTGGGTGCCTTTTGGCTTCTATACAAGATGATCTCATTTCCCGCCTTGCCACCAGACCATGTACTTAATGAAGGTGTTGGACTTTTAGAAGAATAATAATGTACGTACCATTGGCTGCTGTCCGGGATGTATTGTCGGATACTTCCGGAATGTCCACCATCCTCTTTCAACGTTTGATCTTGTACGCCCATGCCATTCATTATGTATTTGAATTCCCACGTCATATCTTCAGGATCTTGCCAACTGCCATCCTGATTTCTGGCTTCTGATTTACAAGTACAAATTCCAATTAGTGGATGATAATCTTTGATTTCAATGGGTGCGGCAGGGTTGGGCAAACCAAAAGGATGTTCAGCGGAAGGTTCATAGTCGTACTGACCCTTCAGTGTATTAGAACCAATAATGAGCACAAAGACTACAAACAGCAGAGTTTTCATTTCTTTTTTTCTGTATAACGCATAAGTACGGAAATAGCTGGAGAACACACTGATTTTTCTGGGTTTGTAGGACCATCAATAGGATTATACTTTATTCAAAAATTCGTATTGAAAAACATCAATTTATCGAGCCCTGTCATATATCTCTCCTTTCGTCGAAGTCGTATCAAACTCTGTATTTTCATGCCATAAATACATCATGTAACTTCACAGCTATAGAAGTGATTATTCTTTTGGGAAAACAGCTTTTTGGCGATATGCCTCCAACATGTCCTTAAATTCTATACAATAGATATTGGTATCGGTGCTTCTTAGACTGTCACTGCTTGTATAATAAAGAAATTTCCCATCCTGCACAATTTGAGGATACAGATCGCTGCCTGTTGTATTTATTTCAGAAAGGTTCTGGGGTGCCGACCATTCATTATCTGATTTAAAACTTATGTATAAATCACCATACGGAGACAGGTTTTCGGATCTTTCCGATGCTTCAACAATCATCACATCCCCATCACTATTGATCTCCAGATTCCATTCTCCTGTGCTGGTATTGATCGGTGCTCCCAAGTTGGTCGGTTCTGAATATTGACCAGCTACCGAAAGAGTCATATAGATATCCCCTTGTCCTAAACCTCCTGCTCGATCAGAAGCAAAATACAGGTTTCCATCTTTATCCGTTCGCGGACTATATTCCCGCTGTTCCGTATTTATAGGATACAAAAGTCTTTCCGGAGCTGCCCACTCTCCACTTTCACTTCGTTGTACCTGCCAAATATCTTGCGATTGAATTTCTGCGCCTGAAGGTCGATCAGATACAAAAAATAGCGTATTCCCATCATGGCTTAGATGTGGATCTCCATCGTCATAATTACTTGAAAATGGAACAAGCATAGGATCGGACCAAACTCCATCAATTCGCTTGCTGGTATAAATACTACTTTTCATCCCCCCTTGTCCCCACTGGCCTTTGCTTCTTGCAAAAAACAACTCTTCTCCATCCGGCGAAAATGATAATGAGTATTCTACCTGGTCAGTAGATATTTTATCCGTTTCAAATTTATGAAGGAGAAGATTGGTTTCCTGAGCATTGATATGGAAACCAAGCAAAACAAAAAAGACGATTGGCAAAATTTCACTAAGGGGTATTTTCAGCATTTTGATTCAATTGTAATCGTTTTGATATGACATCCTCATTCCCAATGCTTAAACGTATCCACGTCATAAACAATTTTTCTTATTTCACTGGACTTTTTTTCATTTAGCAGTCGCAATGGACCTTTTTCTTCAATCAAAATGGCAAAGTTATCTTCACGCCTATCAAATTGTTCCTTATTCTTATACGTAGTAAAAAGCATGAAGTGATAAGGAGCTTCTTCACTGTAGGGTACTTCCAGCCATCGGTACGAATCAATATAACCTTCTTCTATAGCCCGTTTCCGTAAAACTTTCCAGTTATTTTCATAGTAATAAATGGTCTCTTCCCTATTATCATCGATTACCTGGATAAAACTTATCGACGTAATTTTTTCACTTTCCTGGGCATACGCCAGCGAACAAAATACAAAGAGCAAGAAGTGCAATACTAATGGCTTCATAGTTTCGGGTATTGTATCTAAAATAAAATCATCTCGATTCTAAAGTAATTGAAAAATTGCATCAAATAGAGAAGATAAGCCGATTTAACAGGTAGCTAACAAGTATTTACCACTCTAACCAGCGTTCAATTGTGGGACATATGCGACTATCGGTACGAATCTTCTTACTTATCCGACCAAATGGCCAATTCATTTCCGGCAGGGTCTTTAAAATGGAATCTTCGGCCACCTGGAAAAGAAAATATCTCTACGGTAATCTCAGCCCCGACACTCTTTATTTTTTCGAGAATCGCCTCGAGGTCATGATGATACAAAATCACCAAAGCACCATTTTTAACCGGCTCACCCGATTTTTCGAATCCCCCTAACAATCCGCTGTCGTCAAAAGCCGTGTAGGTCGGCCCATAATCCGTAAACGACCAACCAAAGCAGGTATTGTAGAAAGTCTTTACTGCTTCCAAATCCTTCGCGTAGAATTCTACATAGTTTATATGATTATCTACAAATTCCATATCCTATTTTATTTATCTATTTAAATTTAGCAATTATCAATTATCAATTGTCAATTGTTACCCTTTCATCACTTCATAGACCATCTCTACCATTCCATCCGTATATGCTTTGCAATCTTTCAAGTGAAGTCTTTCTTCAATTCCCACATAGTCAAAAAACAACTTTCCTTCGCCTACGATCACGGGCAAAAAAGATACGATCAATTCATCCACCATCCGCTTTTGCAAAAAATCCTTGACCAATGCAGGGCCACCTACTACCCAAATACGCGGATAGGTTGACTTTAATACGGTATCCATCAATTCCTTAATACCTCCCGTATAAAATTCCACGTTCTTCTTTTCAGATTTTAGATTTCTTTTTGTCATTACGATTACAGGAGTCTCGCCATAGGGCCATCCTAACTCCAAGGCATGTTCGTACGTTTTAGACCCCATAACATAACAATCTATTGCGCTCAGGTACGCATCTATATCTTCCTGCGTAAGTGAAACGCCCTCTTCATAACGATCTGTCGATTTCAGCCACGATACATCCCCATCATTCTTCACCACAAATCCATCCAAACTACAGACCATATGAACCGTTATTTTAAATTGGTATTTTTCCATAATCTCTATAAATCTCCACGATTTTACTTTTTATTGATATCCAAACCATTTCGCAAATTTAGCACCCTGCTGAAAAAGAAATCGCTGAATTCTCCAGGGGATAAAAGCGAAATACGAATCAAAATAACTCATAAGTACGAGTGTATAAAATAGATTAAAAGGTATGTTTTTTTTATTGACTTTTCCTTCTTGAGAAAGCTTGTATGAAAGTCTCAAGCCTTTTTCAATATTCTTTGGTGGATAAATTTCAGCCTCAAAAACTACGGGTTCTTCTTGCTCATTCCAAAAGGAGTGCAAAACAAATTTATTCACAATAACCTTTTTGTCATGAGGTCCCAATGTATAGTTTTCTTTACCGACTGTAAGTTTTAATTCTCCTGATATTACTCGAAAAGTTTCCGTTTGGAAGGGATGAAAATGCCTTGGCCATTTTGCCCAATTCGAACCCGGAGCTAAAGTCATTATAAAGTGAGACATTTGTCCTTGGGTTTCTTTATCGGTCTGAATAAATTCGATAGAATCTCCTGTCGCCTTATTGAATATTTTATCGCTCACATTTTATTAAATTGACAATTTTATAATGCAGAGTATTTTGATCCTTATGCTGAATTTTATTACTTTCTTATAATTCTAGCCATCTTTCACACGCAAATTTTGTCGCTCCGCATATTCCGTCCATGACCCATCAAATAAACTTAGGTTTTCTCCACGTGCTATTTCATGAGCCAGCATCACAATACAAGCCGTAAGACCCGATCCACAACTAAAGACCAACTTACTACTGCCTACTAATTTATGATCAAAAATCGACTCCAGTTCTTCTTTCGATTTGAATTTCTCATCTGTTAAAAGACTTTTCCAGGGAATATTTACGGAATTAGGGATACAGCCGCTTTGCAGATATTTTCTTGGTTCCGGATCTGATCCTGTAAACCGACCTTCCGAACGAGCATCCACAATGCGAAAGGCTCCTGCATGGTTATTTTCAATTACATCTGCATAGGATATTACGAACTCCGAATTATAACGACTTTGAAAATCACCCCTGCTAAAATCATTGGACAAATCACTTTTTTTACCCGTTGGATGGCCCTGTTTTATCCACTCCGGTAAACCGCCATTCAACACAAACACTTGTTCATGTCCCATTACTTTGAACAACCACCAAACTCTTGGACTGGTATAATTTCCCAAATTATCATACACTACAATTTTTGAACTCTTGTCGATACCTAGTTTTTGGCATTCTTCTTCAAATCGCTCTGGCGTAGGGATAGTGTTTGGAAATGGGCTGGATTTATCAGTAAATTTTTCTTTCAGATCAAAAAGACGTGAACTGGGAATGCATGCATCAGCATGAGAAGACGAAATTCCCGAAACATTCGAAACCGGACTGGAATCCAATACGATCAGACTTGGCTCATGGATATGAGTTGCCAACCATTCGACAGAGACAATAGGTTTACTCATTTTTGATGTTTAGATAATTATACAGATTATGAAGTGGTTGAAAAACCTGATGCTAAATCACTTCAGGGACAAGATAACAGGTTTTATTTTCGCAGATTGCCTATGACCAAAAATTTGACTTCATTTTATTGATAACTCAATTCGTGCTTACAAGTGATGCACTTAAAATAATCGCCTGGAAAATGCACTGATCACAAAGGGCGTTGGATTTCTCCGTGACCGTCAGGCTCAAAATTTTCCAAGTCGGTACTTATGACAAAGTAGTATTTTGCTTAAATAACGGAAATTTCCTGCTTATCTGGAGCGAAGTAGGAACAAAGTATCTCCTACTCAATTGCCGATTTCGAAACCCAAATTTATTTTTAGGTGCGTTTTCATTAAGATAATGGTGTAATTCCTTTACAACAGAAATCAGAATTCTATATACAACCAAGCTATGCTCCATAACACCAAAAAAAGATAGAGCTATTGCAGCAATATTAGGCTAAACTTCAAAATCAATATTGACAATTTGCTTTTCCTGAGATTCAACTATTCTGCATTCTTCAAAATCGATTTCGGGATAGGTTTGGTTTGTCCACTCGCTCAATTGTTTGAGAATTGGCAATAGCCCTATGGCTCTCTTGGTCAGAGAATACTCCACTCTTGGAGGAATTTCCGCAAATGCTTTTCTCAATAACAGTCCATCGCTTTCCAATTCTTTCAACTGATTGGTCAGCACCTTTTTGGAGATCGTTGGAATTATCGCATTGAGCGAACCAAACCGTAATGGCCCATTGGATAATAAATAAATAATAATGGGCTTCCATTTATTCCCAATAATGTTCATCGTATGCACCAGAGTACACGAATTTGGATTGTCAATATACTTTCTTGCCATTAGTTACCTTTTGGTTACCACAATTTTGGTGATCGAAACCTACATTAGTTACTTTTATGAACTATTATTAGTTTCTTTGTGAAACAAATATAATCAAATAATAAAGATGATGAACATATTTATCATAAACGGTCACCAGAAGTATCCATTTTCGCAAGGTAGACTAAATGCAAGTCTAACAGAAAAGGCAGAAACTTTCTTTCGATCGAAGGGCTACCATGTCAAGAAAACTACGATGGAAGACAACCACTCTACTGAAGAAGAGATCGAAAAATTCAAATGGGCTGATGTTGTCTTTTTTCAAACTCCTCTGAACTGGATGGGCGTGAGCTGGTCATTCAAAAAATATATAGATGAGGTATTTTCCATGGGTATGATGGGTCAAATGTCCGATGGTGATGGTAGAAGTAAAGAGGCTCCAAAAAAGAATTATGGACTTGGTGGTAAGCTAAATGGGAAATATATGATTTCTGTGACTGCAAATGCTCCAAAAGAAGCATTCAACAATCCTTCAGAGACGTTTTTTGATGGAATGAGTGAAGACGATTTATTGAGACCAATGCATCTAAATTTCAAGTGGTTTGGATTCGAAGCCATGCCCACATTCATGGCCTACGATGTAATGAAGAATCCAGAAATCGAAAATGATTTTAAGCGTTTTGATGAGCATTTAAACAATAATTTTAACTAAATAAAATGAAAAGACCCACACCAAAACAAAAAGCGCCAGAATTATCCTTTTCATTATTAAATGGAAATGAATGGAATCTAAAAGAACAACAGCCAGACAATTTCACCTTGGTTGTATTTTATCGTGGTTTGCATTGTCCGATTTGCAAAAAGTATTTGCAGCAATTGCAAGAGCTTCTACCCGCATTTTCAGAAAGAGGTGTTAATGTGGTAGCCGTAAGTATGGATACTCAAAAAAGAGCAAGACTTTCTCGCCAAAAATGGGAAATACCTCACCTCGATTTAGGCTTTGAGTTGACCGAAACCACAGCGAGAGAATGGTCTTTATACCTAAGCGCCGGGGTAAAAGAAGGCGAACCAAACCTTTTCAGTGAACCCGGATTGTTTTTAATCGATAGCAACAATCTAATGTATTACTCGGCCATAAACAGCAATCCATGGGGTCGCCCCTATTTACCTTCATTTGTAAAGGCTATTGATTATATTGTGAAATCCGGTTATCCGGCACGTGGCGAGATGCTCTAAATTGTAACACACAATATCAACTATGAAGAAAGCCGATCAGGTCAATACCATCAATATCGTTTTTGAAAACTTGGAGAAGCAAAAAATCAAACAGGATGCAGACGGAAAAACTGCCGAAATAGACATAGATCGGTATGTTTCAAAAGAACGGTTTGAGAATGAAAGAAGAGTTTTATTTCAAAATCATCCTATCATATTCGGTCCTGTGGGGCAAGTTAAAAATCAAGGCGATTATTTTTTGCACGATGCATCAGGCATACCCATTCTAGTAGTCAAAGGGAAAGATGGGCAAGTTCGGGCATTTTTAAATATGTGCAGGCATAGAGGTGTTCGTCTGATTGAGCAAAATGAGGGTACCATAAAAAGAAACATCGTTTGCCCTTATCACGCTTGGTCCTACGATACAGCGGGGTGTCTGAAAGGCGTTTTTCATCCGCAGGGATTTGAAGATGTGAGTCCCGAAACGCATAGTCTTATACAGCTGGATTGTTGGGTGAGATTGGGGATGATATTTGTAGTACCTAATCCAGAATTAAAAGGTAAGTTTGACATTGATGAATGGTTGATTGAGGTATACAAAATTACGGAGGAGTTTGATTTTGGCGAATACGTCCCTTACCATTTTAAGACAGAACAGTTGCCCTGCAATTGGAAGTTAATTGTGGATGGTGCCTTGGAAGGCTATCATTTTAAAATTGCACATGCCCGAACGATCGGAAAATATTTTTTAGATAACCTGAGTGTCAATACAGACAACACGTTTCACAGTTCAATAGTCTTCCCAAAACGAGCGATGAAAGGACTTAAAGATACGCCTTCTTCGGATTGGAATCTTCGAAAAGTTGCCAACATTCTCATCCATATTTTTCCCAGCACCATCATTTTAATAGAACCTGATCATATCATGGCCGTTACATTTTGTCCATTGGATGAAAGCACCACAGAGATCAAATCTTTTATGATGTTGCCTACTGAACCCACTACTGAAAAAGAAAAAGGATATTGGGATTTAAACGCTGACATTTTTTGGAATGCCATTCAAGAAGACAATGAAATGGCCATTTTGCAGCAAAAATCGTTTTCCAAATTCAATAAGACATCAATGACCGTAGGCAGCTACGAAAAATTAATCGTTCAGTTTGAGAATTTAGTGGATGATATCATTCTTAATGCTTAAGGCGGGAAAAGAATTCATTTTAATTTTCATCTTTCTTCTTTTTGTTTAAAAAATGAAAATGGATCTGAGTCAATGTTATAGCCAATTGCGATAATCGCAGCAATTAGACAATCTGCCTCAATGGGAGTCATAGCGTCCAAACCAATTTCTACATCATCTTCCATCCAAAACGGACTGTGAATTTTTCCTTTTATTTGTTCTCCATTTCTAGTCATACGATATGTCTTTCCCGCATTCTCCGATAAAAACATAAACTCGGTCTAATTGGAGAGAAAAACTTCCACCTTATGGTAAAGAAAATAGATTTTTACAACACCAAAAATTTCATCCTTATTAAATAGTACATACTTCTTCCATCCTCTCTTCATTATTCTGAAAAGGGTATTTGAGATGGAAGATTGATACGTAATGTACCGTTTGGTAACAGTATATCCTTGGGAACGACCTATATCATTCGATTTTCCATCAAAGAGATAATAAGATCCTCTTACATCATTGCGATTATGTGATAGCCTTACATTATAAATCATAAATTGCCTGTCACGCAGCAGGTTCTCCTTTGAATGTATAAAAAGCAAAGAGCAGCCCCAAAAGACCAAACGATACTATCCGATCAATAATGTTAGCAAAGGTGAAATCAAATGGAAACATAAACCAATTCATTACACTAAGGTCAGCAACCACCGCCATCAGCAATGCGATTAACAAGCAGGCCATCATAATCGACTTTAAGTCCTTGTATCCAAGTTTTGAGATCAAAAGAAATGTAAATAATGCAGTGAGTAAGTTAAGCAACAAACTCGTTATAAAGTCTTTTGGATCAAATAGTTGTGTGGGTTCATTTTTGTAAACCATGAGCGTAATTCTCGGCCCTTCTGCCAGTTGATCTTCGACTTTTTTCATAGCCGCTTCCGAATTATCTGCTGGCATTCCAGGAAGATGGTAAACCCCGCTTTCAGGCATCAGCTTTTTAAGTTCTTGCGTATCCATGGCCCCTTCAGGAATACTGTTTAGAGAATTGCCATGAAATGGTAAAACCATCCAAGAGATGATTCCCCAAATAAATAAAATAAGTGTGCCCAGGATAATGGTAATGATTCCTTTCTTATCCATAATGTTCAGTTTTAGTTTAGTTAGTAAGAAGTTTTCAATCAGAAAAATAATGAAATTCTGATTTACATCGAAACTTAGATTTTTAGAGGCGCATTTCACTTTTTCGTTTCCTGAAGGCAGTCCCAAGACCCCAAAAGTACTTTTTCAGCTTTAAGAATTAAGGTAATGATCAATTTGTATGGCGAAATTTAGTACTGAAGTAATTTACAAACATACCGGTAACTACACTGCAAGAATAATATTTCATATAAAAAAGCCTATGGGGCTGTAACATTTCTATTTTAAACACAGGGAACTCTAAGAACAGTACAACATGCTTCAAGTTTTACAAGGTTACAGATCGTATCCCTAGCATCCTTTGTGGTCTGTGCAACCTTGGTGATTTATAATCAACGTCATGTATAGCAGAATATGGAATATCCTAAAGAGAACACTTCAACAATTTTTTCATAACTATTCAGATAGTCCTTTCTTACAAAAGAAGTGTTTCAGCGGTTCAAACAGTTTCAGCGGTTCCGCAAACCCAACTACTCCTGCAATTTCGATCCATACGCCAAATCCCCAGCATCGCCAAGCCCTGGAACAATGTAGGACTTCGCCGTAAGTTCCTCGTCTTCGGCAGCCACCCAAAGATGCACATCCGGGAAGTGTCTTCGTATATAGTTAATCCCATTGGTTGATGCTATTGCCACTACAACATGGATCTGCTTTGGCTTTCCATTATCCAATATCGCACGAATCGTCTGATGCATGGATGCACCGGTAGCCAGCATAGGATCCGAAATAATCAAAATAGAATCTTCAATGGATGGGCATGTAATGTATTGCATTTTAATTTCAAATGTACCGTCTTTATGATGCTGACGGTAAGCAGAGATGAATGCATTATCTGCCTTATCCAGAAAAGACAATAGCCCATTGTGCAAAGGCAATCCAGCTCGTAAGATTGTGGCTAAAACGATTCTATCCGTAGATAATTGGCAATTTGAAATTCCTAATGGAGTTTCGACCTCTTTTTCCGAGTAATTGAGATACTTACTAATTTCATAGGCAAAAACCTGCCCGATGCGCTCCATATTATGTCTAAATCGCATTCTATCCGATTGAATTTCCACATCACGAATTTCGGCGACGAATTGATTAAGTACAGTATTTGGCTCAAAGATTTTATGAAGCATGTCCGATTCAATTTTGTGAGAGCAATATAGTAAAGTGCGGGTGGCATTGTTACATTTGCAGTAGTTTTTGATAAAAAATGGGACAAAAAACATTTTAAACAGCAACAATATGGGCCAACTTTCTCCAACCTTGATCCTTGCGGTAATTATCGGTTATTTTCTTGTTCTCATTGGCATTTCTTATTTATCCGCAGGCAAAGGCGATAACAAAACGTTTTTTACGGCAAATAAAAACTCACCATGGTTGCTCGTAGCAGTTGGGATGATTGGTGCCAGCCTATCCGGAGTGACCTTTGTCTCGATTCCTGGATTGATTGGAAAAGAAAGTGGACCAAACATCAATTTCTCTTATATGCAAATGGTCTTTGGGTATTTGTTGGGGTACCTATTCATTGCTTCTGTGCTGTTGCCCATTTATTATCGATACAATTTGACATCCATATACACCTATCTGGACAAGCGATTAGGAACGGCAGCATACAAAACAGGAGCAGGTTACTTCTTACTCTCACGGGTCATTCAGGCTGCATTTCGCCTATATCTGGTAGCTATGATCCTTGATACATTTGTCACCGGACCTTTAGGATTACCATTTGTATTAACGGTCATCATTACCATCATTCTCATTTGGATTTATACGTTCAAAGGTGGAATCAAGACCATTGTGATTACCGATACTTTTCAGACTGTAAGCATGTTGATGGCCGTGGCTTTGACCATTTATGCGATTACCGATACGATGGGAATTAGCTTTTCAGAAATGTGGGGATTGATGAAAGAAAACGGATATACGGATACTTTTTATTTTGAAAATGGATGGAATAATCCCAACAATTTCTTCAAACAATTCATAAGCGGTGCCTTAATTGCTATTGTGATGACCGGATTGGATCAAGATATGATGCAAAAAAACATTACGTGTCGATCCATCGGAGATGCGCAGAAAAACGTGTTCACCTTTTCTATCATTCTGGTTTTTGCCAATTTATTATTCCTGACACTTGGAGCCTTATTGTACATTTTCGCCGCAAGTAAGGGAATCACCATACCTGAAAGATCCGATCAATTATTCCCGCTTATTGCCTTGAATCATCTCACTCCTGCAGTGGGCATTCTTTTCATTCTAGGATTGATCGCTGCGGCCTATTCCAGCGCCGACTCAGCCTTGACCAGTCTGACTACCTCATTTTGTGTGGATTTCCTGGGAATGTATAATGGTCAAGAAGATACCCAAACCGATTCCAACCAAGAAAAAAATAATACGCGCACCAGGTTGTACGTCCATATTGGTTGGAGTGTAATCTTATTGCTGATCATCCTCGCGTTCAATGCCTATAACGACGACTCCGTAATCAACAAGATTTTTGTAGCTGCCACCTACACCTATGGCCCAATCCTTGGCCTGTTTTCGTTTGCCATAATGACCAATAGGCTCACAAATAACAGTATGATCTTGCCCATATGTTTGGCATCACCTGTTTTGTGCTACATCATCAATAGCTATTCGCCAATTTGGTTCGGTGGATTTACATGGGGCTATATGATACTGGCTTTAAATGGTGCCTTGACATTTCTTGGCCTTTATATTTTTTCAACCAAACGCTCCAATGGATAATAGAATAACAGAATCTGATTCGCTCTACCGACATCTGGAAAAAAAATCAACGATAGAAATTCTGACGGACATCAATACCGAGGACAAAAAAGTTGCCTTGGCTGTTGAGAAAAAGCTAAATCAAATAGAAAAACTGGCCGATGCCATTTATGATAAAATGAGGCAGGGCGGTCGACTTTTTTATATTGGAGCCGGAACAAGCGGACGCCTTGGCATTGTAGATGCAAGTGAATGTCCTCCAACCTTTGGTGTTCCTCACAATTGGGTTATTGGGTTGATGGCCGGAGGTGATAGTGCAATGCGAAAGGCGGTAGAGTTTGCTGAAGACGATGTCAATCTTGCCTGGAAAGATCTGAGCGAATATGCGGTGGACAAGAATGATATTGTAGTAGGAATTGCTGCTTCCGGCACCACTCCTTATGTTGTAAATGGATTACTGGATTGCAATCGACATGATATTCTAACGGGGTGTATCACTTGCAACCCTAAATCGCCTATTGCCTCAGCAGCCCAATTTCCTGTCGAAGTTGTTGTTGGCCCCGAATATGTTACAGGTTCAACGCGCATGAAGTCAGGAACGGCCCAAAAACTGGTGCTCAATATGCTCACCACCTCAGTCATGATCAAACTGGGTCGGGTCCGAGACAATAAAATGGTCGACATGCAACTCAGCAATAACAAGTTGGTTGATCGTGGCACAAAAATGATCGTCAACCGTTCGGAATTAAGTTATGAAGAAGCGAAAGTGTTATTGTTGAATGCCGGTAGCGTAAGAGCTGCGCTACAACAATTAGCTTCGAATAAATAAAATTGTCTTTGGTGTGCATTCTTTTTTATAACCACGAATCTCACTAAGCTATACTAAGGCTTCACTATGTTAGATGATATTTTCCTCTTTGGTTCTCCGTACCTTTTCCGCGAAACTCCATTCAATAATTTCCGTCCTCACCAATCTTTCGAACCTTTCAAATCTATCCGATCTTAAAAAAAGAACCGCATCAAGGCAGTCACCCTAATACGGTCCTGGAGAATTAAAAAAGGTGTCTGTGTATTACTCTGGAACTTGTTCGATCAGACCATTGAAATTGGACAAAAAGCTTGTATTCAATGGGTACAATAGTAGTTGACCGAACAAAAGGTTTGTATCATCATCTGGATTCGTATATTTCGCTTTACTATTCATATTATAATCCCCCGTAAAATATCCGATCGCGTCATTGTAGTTGATCAAAAACTCCGGTGAGCTAAATAAAACATCAAGGAATAAAATATTAAGGTCATCATTTGGATTTGTAAATTTGACCTGCCCGTTGGAATCAAAATCACCAGCCCAAAGCGCCGTATATCCAGGAACTATATTCTCCTTTTGCGACAAGCCTGTATAATTGAATGTCGCATCATAACTCGATCCATGATTAAATACTTCAAAGTTTGGATCTGTAAAATCTATTAACTGATCGCTGGCGACCTTCATGGACATTGCTGCTAAATGTGAACGATGTTTGACTTTCACATAGAAGCTATCCGCACTGACCCCGTCAAATCGCAAGTCACTCACTCCATCCAAATCGACTACATCACCATCACGCTGTAATAATCCCGATCTTGTAGCAATGGGAACGGTAGGATCATCTTTGGACCTCAATTCTACGTGTACCCAATCCACTATGGCATTGTCACCTGAGACTGAGAAAACTCCCGCAGAATCTGAAATTGCTGTGTTTTTACTGATTAAACCAGGTCCCATCTTTACAAACATTGCAGGGGTGTTCACAAAAGGATCATGTACGAAACTATAGGGATCCGAAGCTGGTATATAATTCTCTCCCGTAAACGGACTAATTCTCAAATCATCACGCATCAGTGGTCGTCCCGATATGATGGAAAAATCCCCATTATTATTTATTAAAGCCCCTTCCAAATATACTCTTAATTTGATCGCTATATCATCAAATACAAGTAAATGAATGGTTGCATCGGTGCATGCTTGTTCGGCAGCATTATCACAAAGCGTATAAACAATTTCTAAAGGTCCGGAAAATCCAGCTGCAGGAGTAAACGTAAATGAACCATCTGATTCTATAAAGTACTCCCCTTCCGGTATTGATACCGGAAGCATCAAACTACCCTGGGATACGACTGTAATTACGTTACTTTCCGGGTCACTATCATTGTCCATTACATTTCCACTTACAGGGGTTTCTTTCAGTGTGAATTCGAAATCATCTGCCGCTACGGTTGAATTTAATGCACTTACATCATTGATCGTTACAACCTGCAATGAGTTGTTGCAATTTGTTGGTTCACCATCCACACAAATAGAATAATAGATTGTGTCTTTTCCGATAAATCCTGGATTCGGAGTATACAAAATATCCCCAGTCCCCATTATCGAGTAACTTCCTCTTGAGGCACCACCAGTTACTGAAAGTGTTGAATTATCCAGACTACAGCTACCTGCCGTCACACATTTGTCATTGCTGGAAACATCTATATTCATGGATAGTCCATCCAACAAAGGGTCCGCATTTGCATACGTTGTAGCAAATTCCAAATTCGCTACTGGATTTAACTGTGAATAAATATTCTCTATTACGGTAATCTCTAAGTATGTTCCCGGACAACCAACTATCATGGGTGCAATACATACTGGAACACGGTAAAGATATTTTCCCGCCTGATCAGATGTAAATGAGTATGTACCATCAGAATTCACAGTTAGCGAAGGAAGACTTCCCAAGGGTTTGGACAATTGCACTGCTGCGTTGCTATAAACGGTTCCTGCTGGTGCATTATCATTTGTACTAAGATTACCCTGAATTTCCATTCCTACAAGCGTCACATTGAAATCATGATTCGTACACAATTCAACAGTAACTGGATCTGTTGGAGCATTCGCAATACACCCAGTTGTACCATCCACAAATTCAAAAGTCACAATTCCAGGTGCTTTTCCGGTTACTACTCCTGAATTTGTTACAGTAGCCACGTCAGGGTTACTACTGGTCCAAAAACCTCCTGTAGATGGTGACAGTGTAGTTGAATATCCAATACAGATTTCTGTATCTCCAGTTATTCCCACATCTATTCCATCTTCAATTTCAACACTTAACGAACCATCGGATTCACATCCGGTTGCGCTGTCCGTAAAGACGAAATATGCAGTTCCAGGAGCGAATCCTGTGACATTCCCAAAATCATCGACGGCTGCGATTGCAGGATGTAAACTGATCCATGTCCCACCACTGGAAGGAGACAAGGTGGTCGTACTATTCACACAAATCGCATTTGAACCCGAAACAGAAACTGTTGGTGGTCCATTGACAATTAGTGTTTCACTTTGATCGGAAGTACAACCTGAAGCCGTTTCAGTATAAATGAATCGAGCAGAACCTTGACTTATTGCGGTTATCAATCCATTATCATCTATGCTTGCCACTGAAGGATTCGTACTTATCCATGTACCGCCTGTTGAAGGTGATATGCTCGATGTTTCTCCAATACAAACGTCTTGCGGTCCAGTAAACGTTATCGTTGGTCCTGAACCCACAATTACGTACGAAGAAGTGTCCGAAACACATCCCGTAGCGACATTGGTAAATATGAATCTAGCAGATCCATCAGCTATACCGGTTACCTCACCATTATTTTGAATGGTTGCAATACTCGGGTTTAAACTGGTCCAAATCCCTCCAGTTGTTGGCACCAGATTGGTTACACCTCCCACACATATATTCGTAGGTCCAATTATACTTATTGCAGGAGTTTCATTTACCGTAACCAAATCGGACAATTCGGAAATGCATCCTGTCGAACTATCGGTAAATGTAAATCGAACGGTACCAGCCGAGACAGCCGTAAACACTCCATTATCATCAATAGTAGCTACAGATGGATCTGTCGAATCCCAGGTCCCTCCAGAAGAAGGTAACATTTGTCCTGTATCTTCTGAACACAATAGATTGGGACTATCCAAAACAACCGTAGATTTTCCATAAACAATCACTGGCGAAGTTTCATTTGAAGAGCAACCGTCATTGGAAGTAAATGTAAATCGTACTAATCCTTGCATATGTCCCGTGACAACACCTTGATCCGTCACAGTAGCAACCATTTCATTGTCACTGATCCATACTCCTCCAGAGGTAGGGCTAAGCGTAGTCGTTTCTCCCTCGCAAAGAATGTTGTCTCCCGTAATCGCCACAGTTGGTTGAGGTAATACCGTTATAGGATCCGAGGCATCGGAAACGCAACCCGATCCTGTTTCATAAAAGGTAAACGTCACTGTTCCTGCACTGATTGCTGTTACTACACCGTTAGAAGCAATCGTGGCTACATCATTATCACTGCTCACCCACGTACCTCCAGTTGCAGGCAACATATTAGTCATTTCTCCAATACAGATCTGACTCTCACCAGAGATGACTGCTGTAGGTTTGTCGTATACATTTAGATTGGTATTTGTTGTTGATGCACATCCGGTTGTCGAACTAACAAACGTGAAATTTGCCGTTCCAGTAGCTAAGGCAGTTACAAGACCATTATTGTCAACCGTGGCAACTGCATTATTTGAGCTAGACCATTCTCCTCCCGATGTTGGAGTAAGTGTCGTCGTAGAACCAATACAAATTGCGGTTGGTCCTGTGAATTCAATGGAAGGATTGGCTTCAATGGTAATCTCAGCTGAAGGATCAGATGTACATCCCGTACTACTATTAAACGTGAACGAAACCGTTCCAGGAGCTACTCCTGTAACTACTCCATTATTGGTTATCGTTGCGATATTCGTATTGCTGCTTTCCCATGTTCCACCAGTAGTTGGAGTAAACGTTGTCGACTCTCCAATACAAATGTTAGAAGGGCCCGTAACTTGGATATCTACCGGATCATCAACCGTTAAAACTTCACTGGCGTCTGAAACACAACCCGTTGTGCTATTCGTAAAGATAAATTGCACCGTACCTGGTGACACACCTGTTATAGTCCCGTTTGAAGTAATTGTAGCAACAGCTACATTTGTGCTGGACCAATCCCCACCTGTTGTAGGTGAAATAGCAGTAGTTTCGCCAGCACAAATAGATGTAGGCCCGTTAAAGTTAGTTTCGGGGTTACTATTCACAGTCAATGGCATGGATGCCTCGGAAGTACATCCAGTTAAAAGATCTGTAAATGTAAAAGTGGCTGACCCGGGTCCTATAGCTGTAATCGTTCCATCATTGCCTATAGTGGCTACAGCATTATTTGAGCTAGACCACGTACCTCCCGTTGAAGGTGTAATGGTGGTTGTTTCACCAATACATAGAATATTATCATCCAAACCATTGATCACAGGATCATCATTCACGGTAATGGATATTGTATTTTCAGAGGTACAACCATAAGTAAACTCAATAAAGGTAAACGCGGCTATTCCGGGATTAATCCCTGTCACAATTCCATTGCTGTTTACTGTCGCTACGTTTGTATTACTGCTCATCCACAAACCGCCAGAATTGGGAAGTAATGATGTGGTGGAGTTTATACAAATATCCGCAGGTCCATTTAAACTAATTACAGGATTCCCAATCACGGTTACTGGTGTACCCAATGTTTTTGGGCATCCGGCAGAGGAAACAAAAGAGAAAGTAACCGTTCCATCACTTACCCCTGTCACCACTCCTGTAGAAGATACGGTGGCTATACCTGGATCACTACTTGTCCATGATCCATTTGTTGATGCACTAAGATAAGTGACATCGTTTTCACAAATGGTAGACGGACCATTAATGCTAAGATTGGGTGATTCATGCACATTGATTTCATAGGTGGCATCAAAATAACAATCTCCCTCAGGGGGCGTATACGTTATTATGGCACTTCCTTGAGCATTGGGTGTTATTACTCCCGTGCTGCTTATTTGAGCCACTCCAAGGTTGCTACTACTCCAACTTCCACCTAACACAGAAGCAATTAATATTGGATTATCTCCAATACAAATTTGATTATCTCCGGTGATCGTTATGGCTGCATTATCTGTAACGGTAATGGGTTCTGAAGGATCGGAAAAGCACCCTGTGGCATCACTTCTAAATGTAAACGTGGTGGTTCCAGCTCCAACTCCTGTCACCAGGCCTGTATTGCTAACAGTAGCCACTGTATAGTCATCACTCGTCCAAACACCACCAGTGGAAGGAGATAACTGAGTTGTTCCATTTTGACAAATGGCATCTGGACCAGTAATACTTACTGTTGGTTTCGGCTCTACATTGATTACTGCAGTAGCCTCGGTAGTACATCCTATACTATTGGTTACAGTGACAAAATAAGTCGTAGCAGGCAATCCAGGAGTAACCGTTACCGATTGAGTTGTAGCATTCCCAGCATTTACTCCCCATTGATAAGTGGCAGCGGATGAAGAGTTAACGGAAAGTGTTACCTCTTCTCCTTCACATACTTCTGTATTCAAGGCAAAGATAAATGGCTCATACGCCTCGTAAACAAAGGCGGTTGTATTAGAACTGCATCCTTTGGAATCGGTAACCGTAAGATTATAATTTCCATTGATCAAAATATCGATGGTCTGTTGCGACGAGGCAAATCCGCCAGGCCCTATCCATGCATAAGTGTAACCCGCCGTTCCACTATTAACAATTGCGCTTAATTGAGAATCTTCTGTAAGACAAATTGATCCATTGAAATCTACTTCAACTTCAACTTCAGGGTCAATCGTTATCATTCCAGTGCCGTCCGATTCACATCCATTGGCTCCGGTATATGTAAAAGATACTGAACCTTCTCCAATCCCCACTACAACACCAGTAGAGGATACAATGGCTATACTTGGATCACTACTTGTCCAAAACCCTCCGGAGGCATCCGTTGTAAGCTGTGTAGATTCTCCCACACATAACGTTGTAGAACCAGAAATATTAACGGTAGGAGTAGTATTGACACCTACTGTAAAACTTTCTTGCACCTCACAATAATCTCGTCCTTCTATAATCCATTCTGAAAAATTCAAGGTTCCACTCCCATCTTCATTGTTCACACCATTCAAAAACACATATCTTATTTCATCACCAACAACATTTGGGTTTGGGCTGCAATACAGTTCACCATTACCACTTCCTGTTAAAATGTTGCTCGTAAATACAAGCTCGCCATCATTGTATATCTCTACCACACCTCCATGAGCTCTGGTGGTACAACAATCGTTTCGTCGATCCAAACCAACACGGTCAATAAAAAAATCGGTTTGTAGACTATACCCAATACCCCATGTCTGACCGGCATTCGTACGGCTGGCATGAAAAGTTGCCGAACTGGTGTTATCAACTCCATCAAACAAGCTGGCAGCCCCGGCATAAGAGTTGGTTGAATTGATAAATGTAAAATTAGAATTATCAAAACCATTTACTTCCGTAACCAGGTTTCTGGCAGTTCCTATTGCATTATATCCTGTTACCTCATATATCGTATTGGTGGTAGGACTTACAAAGATTGACTCGGTTGTCTCATCCGTAGACCAGACATATGCATCTGCACCGGAAACCGTTAACGTGGCGGTTTCTCCTTCGCAAATTACTGATTCTCCAGTTACAGATATAATAGGTGTATCGTTTACTACAATTTCTTCGGTTGGTTGTGATACACAGCCAAAACTTGAGGTAAACGCGAAAGATGCCGTTCCTGTCGCAATTGCCTGAACAATACCTCCATTTGATACTGTTGCGACGGAAGTATTTGTACTGGTCCAGGTACCACCCGTAGTAGGTGATAACGTAGTTGTTGAACCAATGCACAGATTAGAAGCACCCGTTATTGTTGCAGTGGGCACTTCGTTGACCGTTATGGGTTGTGTATCATCAGATGTACATCCGGAAATGGAGTTTGTAAAGTAGAAGGTTGTACTTCCTTCACTTACACCTATTACTGTACCATTATTGTTTACAGTGGCAATGGTAGGATCATTGCTCATCCATACACCTCCAGTTGTTGGTGACAATTGAGAAGTAAATCCTTCACAAATAGACGTGGGTCCTGTTACCTCGACTGTAGGTCTTGGGTTTACGATCAAATCGGCAGTGGGAAGTGATTCACACAAAGTCGTGGTATCGGTAAAAATAAAATTCACAGTACCTGGGGATACGGCTGTCACCTGACCTAAATCATTAATCAAAGCTACTGCACTATTGGTACTTATCCATGTACCTCCAGTGTTTGGTTCCAACGTTGTTGTCTCACCTACGCAAATCGGATTTGCACCCGTAAAATAGACTTCAGGCCTGGGAGTAACATTAATCGTAGCCGTAGCTTCTGAGGTACATCCCAAATCATTGGTAACCGTAACCATATAATCCGTGGATGGAGGTGATGGTGTAACAGTTACGGAAGAAGAAGTTGCATTTCCTGCATTTGCACCCCAATTAAATTGAACCGCACTTCCCGAATTTATAGAAAGGGTTACACTCTCTCCTTCGCAGACTTCTGTATTCAATGCAAAGATTAACGGAGCATACGCTTCATATACAAATGCCGAATATTGTCCGGTACATCCCTGTGTATCAGTTACAGTTACGCTATAGTTTCCACTTTCAGGAATGGTGATAACATCGGTATTGGCAGTAAATGAATTTGGTCCAGCCCAAGCGTATGAGAATGGTGCAGAACCTCCCTTAACTAAAGCAGATAATTGAGTATTATCTTCTAAACATAATTCACCACTATAATCAATGTCCACATCCAAGTCGGGCAATACCGTAACAGTAGTCTCTGCTGTATTCATACACCCTTGATCATTTGTGACAGTAACTGTATATGTTGTAGTCGCCGTAGGACTCACGATTACCTGCGATGTTGTTTCAGTCGTATGCCCCCATGCGTAGCTATAATTCAAGCTCGAAGAATTATCACTTGCAGTCAGCGTGGCAAAACCTGATCCAGCACATAATGTAGGATTTGAATTGGCTATACTTGCTGCAGATATATTCACTGTGGCAGTAGCTTGAGAGCAGCAGTCATATACAGGCTCTGCAGTACAAATCAAACTTGTCGCTGATATAATTCCTACACCAAATGAATCACCATTACCATTAGGTGAACATACTTCAATGGTTGCTACGTTTACACTTCCAGGAACATTGGAAAGGGTAATTTCGATCACTCCTGCACCTTCACCTATAGCAGACCACGAAGAAGTAGAATCAATTTCTGATACAGATCCGGCAATTACTTTTGCAGTTACGTTTCTTGTATTATCTTTTTCATGAAGCGGGATAACAAATGTAATGTCTCTATTGGTATCGCTTGTTCCTATCGGCATACTGTAGATGAAGCAATCATCTCCACCAACATAATTATAAAACAAATCAATATCACTTATGACCAAACTTGATGAACCTTGTCCACTCGGTTGAACTCTCTCCACATATGCTGCTGCGCTGGATAATGTGCATCCTCCAGTGCTTGAAATATCGATCAATCCATCTGTGCTTACAGAATTCAATTCTACTCGGTAAATTCGCTCTGTATCCGGTGATCCATTAGATCTGTAAATAATATTTTCAGTCGCTACCTGTCCTTCTATAGTCACTGAGCTGCACGAAGACTCAGCCCAAACCTCCACAAAAATCCGGGAAAAATCTGTTGGATTCGTAATGGCAATCGATGGATTCGTTTCACCTTCGATTCCTTCCATGAAGGTCTCGATTATTTTTCCTTCACCACAAGGGTTATAAATAAGATTTGATAAACCTACATCATTTTTGAAAGAATAGCATCTTTCGTAAACAAAGTTATCCGTTCCAGCTGCACCTGAATCCGGGGTATATACAAAACTTCCATCGTCTTGCATGACAACATTTCCATTCGATGGAGGCGTAGTTACTTGATAAACGGTATTGAAATAATTTGTTGGGGCAGCGTCATTGGTAGATACTGTTCCAGATAATACTTCTCCGCTGCATATATCAAATCCATCATCAGAAGGTAGAATACATTCCGGATCAGGACATACTTCTTTCAACTGTATTTTATCCAACCATACGGTTCCCAATGCTTGTCCCAGGTGGAAAGTTAAATCGACACTATTATCCGAAGTAGTTGCTGTAAATTCATATACATATTCTCCGTTAAAATTAGCTATAGGAACATCTTGGATGAAATATGTCGTAAATGGAAATCCCGTTTTTTGTACTAATACCTGAATTTCTCTACTAATGTTCGCTTTTGCGCTAAAGTGGATACGGTAAGTCTTTCCGCTTTCAATACTTGCTCCATTTTGTTCGAAGATAGTAAACCACTCCTGAGAACCAATCTCTGTAATGTCAATCCTTGCGGAATTATTTCCTGAAATTTGTCCGGTATTATCAATGGTAAATGTACTTTGATTAACACTCTGATTATATAAATTCCAATTCGCTGTTCCATCCTTGAATTCTATATTATCCAACATTCCACAATCTATATCCTCACAATCGACCAAGCCATCGTCATCATCGTCAATCTCGTTATTGCAAATTTCTACTTTTTCCTCCGGGCAAAATTCAAAACCATTGATTCGAATGGCATGATCGTTACTTGGTCCATCATCATCGGGGCCATTGGAATAGGTAAATTTGATTGATGTAACCTTATCTAAGGTAGTAATCGTCGCATGACCATCCGGATCGGTATGTACAAGGTCTCCAGTTAATGTACCATTGTATTCGGAGATCAAGACAAGACTATCGGTATTGTTGTTAAATACATTCACCTTACTTCCTACTACAGCGTTGATCGCTACTGGCACTCCATTATTCATGGCTACCACTTCGACCTCGTCCTGCCAACTATCCTGAGAGTTGAATGCCCAACCCTGGTGATCAATATCGCCAATCAACATGTTGCAAATCTGAGAGGGAAATTCAAAATCGTAGGTAAAGGATGTTTTTTGATCGCCGTTATCAGAAGTAATACCAAACGTGAGAAAATCGCAACCATAGGTGAATTGTGAGTCATTGGTATTGGGGTCTCCATCGCAATTGGTATTTCCATTCGGATCATTGCATGTTCCTGTGTAAAAATGAGAAGTACCTCCGGGTGTACCACAATTGGTAAAATCAATATTCTGACCATCCGGATTATCCAGTGTAACACTAACATTATACTCTCCTTGTGACCCGGAAATGGTATATACTCTGGTAAGTGAACTTTGCCCATTTGTAATATTCCATACTGCACCTGAACCTGATCCATCAAACCAATCAAAGGTATAGGGTGTCTCACAATCATTGTAGCAGACCACTCCACAATCGGGATCGTACTCATCTATTAGCCCATCTCCATCGTTATCAATGCCATCATCACATATTTCTCCTGTACTGGAAGTTGTAAGTACAACATCATCTATGGCTACATCGGATTGATACGAATTTGTTTCTACGTGAAATCTAAGTAATACATCTTGCCCAATGTATGGGTTCAGATTTAGTGATTGTACTCGCCAGACGTCCCCTTGATTGCCTGATAATGACCAAAGTGTGGTCCATGAACTTCCATCATTTGTAGAAATATCCAGATTGAATGTTCCCTGACCATTCCCATACATATGGTAGGCAAACGATATCTGTGTGGTAGTCCCTGACTGAACTGTAAAACAAGGAGAAATAAGATTTGCTATTTTATTTGGGTTATTGGGTGTCGTGGCTTCGGTATATGCATAATAGGAGCCGCTGTATGCTCCACTTGGTCCGGTACTTCCTGAAGTAGTAGCACCAGTGTTGATGGACCAGTTGAAATCATCTCCTGAATCCTGGGTCCAATTGACCAGGGCATTCGTTTCAAAATCTTCTACTATTGGAAAAGTCGACGTGGGATTGGAACATGCAGTGGTATAACCAACTGCAAATAGTAAGAATGCAAACCACAACGTGTTCTGCATAAACTTAGCAACGTAAGGGTATTTGCATGAGTTCATCAGCATTATTGTTTCGTCCATATTAAGTTGAAAACATGTGCCCTACTTGTCCTTATGTAACTCGTCCTTTAATTTTAATTATTTGAAAGAAATGGTAAGTTTCTCGGTACATCAAATAACCCAGACTGGCTTTCAAAACCAATCAATAAGATGAATTACAGAACATGCTGCTGTGTTTCAATCCAGCAATTTTCTGGTCAAATTTTCAACCATAAATCTAATTCTAAATAGGGGCATAAAATCCTTTCAACTGCTTTATGCCCAATACTTTACGAAAGAAATTATACTTTGTAAAGTATCTTACATTTATATTTTTTATCACTCTGGGTCCGGCACTTGTTCTATCAATGCACTGAAATTGGATAAGAATGAAGTATTCAAAGGATACAATAGGATTTGACTAAAAAGAAAATTCAAATCATCTCCTGGATTAGTGAATTTGGCCTTACCATCCATATTAAAATCCCCGGTAAAATATCCATATGCATTGTTATAATTTATTAAGAAATCCGGCGAGCTTAATAGTACTCCCAAATACAGTATATTTTGATCATCTCCTGGATTCGTAAATTTTACTTTTCCATTAGAATCAAAGTCACCCGCCCAAAGCGCAGAAAATCCAAACGCCACAGAATTTTTTCGTGACAATCCGGTATAATCAAGTCCATTTCCGTAGGTGTTTCCAAAGTTAAAAACCGGAAAGTTAGGATCGGTAAAATCAATGATATCGTCACTAGTGATCAGTTCCGACATAACTCCTAAATGTGATCTATGTTTTACAACCACATAGAAACTGTCTACTTGTACATTTTGAAATCTCAAATTGCTTACACCGTCCAGATCAACCACATCACCATCTCGTTGTACCAACCCTGATCTGGTAGCCATAATCTGAGTGCTGTCTTCTTTGGATCTTATTTCTACATGCACCCAATCCACAATTGCATTTTCTCCTGACACACTAAATACCTTAAGCGAATCTGCTATGGTTAAATTATTGCTTAACATCCCCGGGCCCATTTTCACAAACTTATTTTCGGTATCAATAAATGGATCATGGTCATATGTATACGGATCGGTGAGTGGAATGTAATTTTCGCCAGTGTAAGGACTTACACGCAAATCATCACGCATTAAGGGAATTCCTGCCTGTGTCTCTTCACCTCCATTATTGATTAAAGCTCCTTCAAGGTATACCCGAAGTCGAATACTCATATCATTCAAAACCAATAAATGTATCGTAGCATTTGTACAGAACGATTCGGTATTGTCGTCACAGATCGTATACACAATATTTAGAGTTCCAAAGAAATCAGCGTTGGGTGTGAATGAAAATTCTCCGGTGTTTGTAATGTAATATTCGCCTTCTGGAATTACTGCTGGGCTGGATGATGAACCAACTGCAGTGACCGAAATTCCATCACCCTCTGGATCCATATCATTTCGCATTACATTTCCCGAAACTGAAGATCCTCTCAGTAGATAATAGAAATCATCATTAGCTACAGTAGAATTCAAAGCAGAAGTATCGTTGACTATTACAATTTCCTGGGATTGTGAACAGGTAATGCCATTGGAATGGCACACTGAATAATCAATAGTATCCAGCCCCACAAAATTTGCATCCGGAGTATATTCAATCTTACCATTGCTTACCGAGGCGTTTCCATTTTCAGGAGTGCCAAGGATCGTTAATGATGAAGCATCCAAGAGACAAGATCCAGCGTAGATACACGTATCATTTGCCAACGCATCTATTTCCACCGTTTCACCAGAATCCGTAGATAAGGCTCCCTTGTATGTAGTAGTAAACTCAAGATTGGCGATTGGATTCATCACAACCAAGACATCATCCGCCACATTGATTTCCAATAGCGTTCCTTCACATCCCACAAGTATTGGAGCTATGCAAACGGGAACTTTGAACAGATATTTACCTGCTCTATTGGCTTGAAAAGAATAGGTACCATCTGCATTTACTGTAAGCTGGGGAAAGCTGGCAGTTGGCTTGCTTAACGTTTCTATTGCTCCTCCATATACGGTAGAACTTACATTATCATTGGTACTCAAATCACCATAGACTACCTCATTTACAAGGGTCACATTGAAATCATGATTGGTACAATTCGTCACCGAAACAGGATCTGACCATCCATTAGAAGTACAACCCGTTATAGGGTCCATAAACTGAAAACTAACAACCCCAGGTGCAAGCCCTGTGACTACTCCCAAATTCGAGACAGAGGCTATGGCGGGATTACTACTGGTCCAAATACCCGAAATACCAGGCGAAAGTGTTGTGGTGTATCCCAAACAAATTACATTACTTCCAGTAATCTCAATTTCAGGTGTGGGTTGAACTTCAATGGAAAGACTTCCATCGGATACACAACCCGTCTCATTATCCATAAATTGAAAATAGGCCGTCCCTTCTGTTAATCCGGTGACAACTCCATTCATATCAACCGAAGCAATACCTGGATTCAAACTTGTCCATACTCCTCCACTGGAAGGCAAAAGATTGGTTGTAGCGCTTATACAAATTGCTGAAGGACCTGTAATGCCCACCGTTGGAGGTCCATTGACTGTCAGTGCTTCACTCCAATCCGATTTACAGCCTGAAGATGATTCGGTAAATTGGAATGTTGCTGTTCCTGGACCTAAAGCTATGATCATTCCTGTGTTTGTCACGGAAGCCACAGCTGGATTCGAGCTTTCCCATGTCCCCCCTGTCAATGGTAAAATGTATGAAGTATCTCCCAAACAAAGATTGGTGGGGCCATTAAAAGAAATAGAAGGGCCAGATAAAACTGTAATCGCCGCCGAGGTGTCCGACACACAACCTGTAGCAAGGTTTAAAAATATAAATCTAGCTTGTCCTCCACCAATTCCGATTATTTCGCCATCGTTTTGGATAGTAGCAACAGATGTATTCAAGCTTGTCCAAATGCCCCCAATTGAGGGAATCATGTGGGTTGTTTCTCCTATACAAATCTCTGAGGGTCCGGTAAGATTAATTACAGGATTATTCTCAACAGTGATTGGATCAGACGGATTGGATATGCAACCTGTACTGCCATCTGTATAGGTAAAGGTGACTGTTCCCGGCATTATTGCAGATACCAATCCTGAATTATTTATAGTGGCAATTGAGGGATTACTGCTTTGCCATACTCCTCCTGTTGAGGGCTGCATTTGCGCAGTTTCTCCCAGGCACAGTGCATTCGGACCATCAATTAATGTACTTGGACTATCAAAGACTATGACAGGGGCTGTTTGATTGGATGAACATCCTTCTGTATTGGTGAAGGTGAATCGCGCCACCCCTTGGCTTATCCCTGTCACAATACCTGAATTCGTGACTGTGGCCACTGCTTCATTATCACTTGACCATGTACCTCCTGTGCTTGGAGACAAAGTTGTTGTTGTACCGGCACAGACTGTATTTGCCCCATCGATGGAAACAACAGGAGCTGGAACTACAGTTATTGGAGCCGAAGCGGCCGAAGTACACCCCGTTGCAGATTCAATAAAGGTAAAGGTTACTACTCCTGCACTTAATCCGGTAACCGTACCATTGGTCATGACACTGGCAATACTATTATTGCCACTAATCCAAGCACCACCGGTAGAGGGTTGAAGTGTAGTGGTTTCTCCAATGCAAATTTCATCATCACCAGTTACATTTATTGTTGGTGGAGTATTTACCGTTAAATCTGATAAGATAGATGCCGAACATCCTGTAGCATTATTGGTAAATGTAAATGAAACGGAACCTGCAGCTAATGCAGTCACTACACCTTCATTCGTGATGGTCGCAATCGATGTATTATTACTTGTCCACTGACCTCCAGTGGAAGGACTCAACGTAGTACTTTCTCCAATGCATATGGAAGTTGACCCCAAATATGTTAATGTAGGAGCTGCCTCTACAACAATCGCTTCAGTAGGGTCGGAGCTGCATCCATTCGAATTTTGATAAGTAAATGTTACTGAACCAGGGGATACTGCGGTTACAATTCCAGAATTGGTGACTGTAGCAATGCCGATATTGCTGCTTGTCCATTGACCTCCTGTACCAGGAGATAAGGCAGATGTCTCACCAATACAAATATTACTTGGTCCGGTTACGATCACATCGTTAGGTTCAATAATAGTAAGTACATCACTTGAATCAGATACACAACCTGAATTTCCATTCGTAAAGATAAATCTTACAGTACCAGGTGACAAACCAGTTATTATTCCTTGGTTGGTTATCGTTGCGATGGTTACATCAGAGCTTGACCAAAACCCTCCCGAATTGGGTAAGATAGTCGTCGTTTCATTTTGACAGATTGAAGAGGGACCTGTAAATGTTGTGGTCGGAGATGGTTGAACGGTTAATGGCGAGGAAGCATTGGAAGTACATCCTGTCAAACTATTTGTAAACGTAAAAGATACTGTTCCTTGACTGATTGCTGTTATGGTCCCATCATTGGTAATACTCGCTATGGAAGAATTGGAACTTTGCCAAATTCCTCCACTTGCAGGTGTAATATTAGCGGTTTCTCCAATGCATAATGAATTGGACGAAGGAGATGAAATGGTTGGCCGTGAATTGACATTGACACTAACATTATTTTCTGAAATACATCCGTGACTAGTTTCTATGAAGGTAAAAGATGCAGTGCCTGGAGACTTGGCAGTTACTACACCTGAACTATTCACACTCGCCACTCCACTATTACTGCTTATCCATACCCCTCCGGATGATGGACTCAATATAGTGGTTTCATTTATGCATAGGTCTCCCGGACCAGTTAATGAAACAACGGGATTAGCAATTACCGTTACAGGAGTTGCCATTACCTCAGTACATCCTGCTGAAGAGAGGAATGATAAAGTCACTGTTCCTGCACCAACTGCTGTAATTTCTCCAGAATTGGAAATAGTAGCTACACTTTCATCACTACTCGTCCATGTTCCACTCGTATTGGCAGAAACATATGTCAAAGAACCCTCACAAATGGAAGAAGGACCATTAAGCGAAAGAACCAGATTATTATGAGTGTTTACGGTATAAAATGCATTGAGATAACACCCTTCAGATGGTGGAATATACGAAATGGTGACCGTACCCTGAGTTATGGGAGTAATCTCACCAGTACTTGCGTCAACTGTTGCAATGGCATTATTATCACTAAACCAGGTACCACCGGACACAGATGAAATAAGGGTGGAAGTTTCGCCAAAACAGATATTATCATTACCCGAAATTACGGGTGTGTTGTTGTCAATAACGGAGACTATTTCCGTAGGGTCTGAATCGCACCCCGTAGAATCTTCTTTATAAATAAAAGATACACTTCCCAAACCTGTTCCGGTAACAAGGCCGGTATTACTTACATTGGCAATACTATAATCTGCACTTATCCAGATACCATCCGAACTTGGAGATAGCTGGGTTGTCCCCCCGATGCATATTTCGTCTGAACCAGTCACATCCACTATGGGTTTGGGTATCACATCAATTACAGCTGATGCCGTGGTGGAGCAACCAATTGAATTTGTTACGGTAACAAAATAAGTAGTAGCTGGAGCCGATGGTATGACGGTTACGCTGGAAGAGGTGTCATTTCCAGCATTTGGTCCCCATTGGTAGGCCACTCCATCGGAATCGTTTATTGAAAGTGTTACCTCTTCACCATCACAAACTTCGGAATTGAGCGTAAATATAAATGGGTCATATTGTTCATAAATGAAAGCTGTTGTATTGGTAGAGCACCCTTTGCTATCCGTTACAGTAACGTCATAATTACCATTTTCCAGTATATCTATCGTTTGTCCAGAAGCAGTAAACCCATTGGGCCCTGTCCAATTATATGCATATCCTGGTGTACCATTGCTTGCTATTGCACTTAGTTGAGAATCAGCGGTAATACATATGCTTCCATTGTAATCAATGGTTACATCCAGGGTTTGATCTACTGTAAAGGTACCTGTGACCCCTGTGCATCCACTTGATGAGGTGTACGTAAATGTCGCTTGACCTGGTGCCACACCAACCGCTAATCCATCTGTAGAAACAATTGCAACACTCGAATTGCTACTCACCCAAGATCCGACACCGGAATCGGTAGATTGCAGTTGTACGGTTTCTCCAACACATACGATTAGGTCGGGGTTTAATATGGTAACATCTTCATCGCAATCAGGATCCAGACAATCGGTTAATCCATCTCCATCATTGTCTACCCCATCGTCGCATATTTCACATATTGTAAGTGTATCTCCAAGAGCATCATTAAACGGTTTTATTCCAAACGTAAAATTCCAACCGAGAGCAGAAATAGAATTCACCAAAGGTGGATTATCGATCATAGCTTGCGTAATGACTACTTCCTGTGAAGCGCTATAATTGCTATTGGGTGGTAAGGTATCAATTCCAAATTCTATCGTTCCGCCCAAAGAAGAGCTTGTTGATAAATTCAAGAATTCAACATCGGCAAAATTGTAAACCTGGTAATTGTAGATAATAGTATCACCTACCGAGACGCATTCGGCATCCGTTTCACCGACAATAACAATGTTTTGATCGCATTCCACTATGGCTGCCACATATCCTGAAATCAATGCTGTCTGTCCACTGGAAGAAGGTGAGGATATCGTAATATGTAGACTATCCGCATCTGGTGCAATTTCTTCCAAATTAATAAACTCAAGATTCAATGTATTCCCCTCATTGGGTTCTGTAATGGTATCAATAAGAGTAACTCCACCACCCGTTGCTTCGATGAATAGTTCGGTTCCATCGTTTACAATACTCGCCAGATTTACATTAATAAAAGCTTCCTTATGATTAATAGTACTAATCAATGGAAAACTTACCCGATAGTCCTCCCCTGGAAGTAATTCTGCATGTACTGATTGACCAAAGCTTTCATATCCTTTAGAAGTACTGCTGAAATTGTCCATAGGAGCAACGGTATATACTGCAAAGGATTCAGCAAGAGCATTGTCACCGTTGTGTGAAAGAAATATAGAGTCAGATGCCGGAAGGATTGTTCTGAAATAACGATCTCCAGAAGTGCCACTTTCTCCCTCAAAGTATTGTTTGTTTACTACTTTTTGCTCTCCTTCAAGAGTGCTGAAGATTACATGCTCTGTCGCATTTGTTCCGCCACTAAAAGCAGCTTCAACGATATAATAATCCATAAATGTTGGATTCAATACACGAAGAGCAGCATTAGAGAGACCTTGAATTCCAATACCTGTAGGTGAAATTTTGTACCCCACCTCGCAATCAAACTCAAAGCTTTCGTCCTCAATACAAATGGGTAAACTTCCATCAATTTCCTTGATCACAACATTCGAATATATTTCTGGCAAGCAGTCGCCTACATTTGTGACTCTTCTGAAGTAGGTAGTTGCGGCAACGGTACCAGGCAAGTATGTCAATCCAGTTTCACCTGGAATATCATTCCAATTTACATTATCAGAACTTTGTTGCCATTGCGTGGTATAAGCGCCTCCCGAATAACTAGGATCAGTATATGAAAGAATGGTTCCAGGTGTAAATGATGTACAATAAATCTCATCACCCGAAATTGTTCCGCCATCATAACTAAACGATAGACAATCCGGGTCGGCACAATCGACCAACATATCCCCGTCATCATCAATACCATTATCGCAAATTTCTGAACAATTACCTGCTGTATTTCCTTCTCCAGAAGGAGGGATCGATGCAGTGGTAACTACTATTTTATCCAAAAGGGTTCCATCTTCACGATAGGCAAAATCTATCGTATTTGCACCAGTGATCAAATTAAAACTCAAGGGTGTATTGCTATTATCCCAATCCCAGACCTGACCCCATTCCCAACTAGAACTTGCAAATGAACTCAGTTCATTCCATCTATACCAGGTTCCTTCATTTACACGAACCCAAAAAGAATCATCACCAGTACTTGGTGCCTGGACACGAGCAAAAATATTGTATATACCAGCCGTTGTAATATTAACATCAAATCGGATTCTATCATCAACTCCAGTTGGTGGAGATCCAAGTGAATTATTCCCGGATTGAATTGTCAAATGAAAGCCATTTGATGCCGTGGCGTCCGCAATCGTATTCCAGTTTGCACCTATAGTTGCACACTCTGCCTCCAACCAGTGTTCTTCACATACTGAATCCGTTCCATCAATGTCTCCATTTCCATCATTGTCTATTCCATCACCGCAAATTTCAGGACATCCAAACGGGGCTAAATTTACTCCTGGAATAATCGTCCATGTAGAAGAACTTGGTGTTTGCCAATAAACCTGAAAATGGTCTCCTCCTCCACCTTCTTTGTGAAGAAGTTCTACATAGTAAGAAACTCCTGCTGTAAGATTTAAAGTTGATGAAGTTTGCTGAGTGTATTTTGTGTGATCGGTAATTCCAGACCAACCTGTAACCGATGCAATTTCAGTTTTATTTGACTCCTGACCATCGGTACTTAGATAAAGTATAGTATTATCATCACCTGTCACATTAAAAATGTAAGACCCTGTTTCTGAAGGAATTATATACCCTCGAACTCTGGTACCATAGTTTTCTGCATAGCTATTTGGTCCCTGGAAAGAGGTTATGTTTTCAGATTCAGAAGGAGTATCGGGATAATTAGAATTAGAAGTCAAATCGGATACGGAACTTCCAGATATTCCCAGCCATCTTTCAACGGTCAAATGACCTGGGTCACAAGTTAGATTTTGTGTGCTCGAAATCACTACATCATCAATCGAAACGTCGGATCTGAAGTTGCCTGTAATAACATTAAATCGGACCAATACATCTTGACCTGCATAGGTAGAGAGATCAATAGTTTGCGTAGACCATGCATTGCCCTGATCACCACTTAGCCCCCAAAGATTGGTCCAGGATGATCCGTCATTGGTTGAAATGTCCACATTAAAATCACCCATACCATCACCATACATGTGATATGCGAAGGATAATTCAGTACTAAATCCAGCTTGAACAGAAAAACAAGGTGAAATCAAATTTGCCACTTTGTCCGGATTGTTAGGAGAGGTTGCTTCCGTGTAAGCATAGTATGTACCATTATAAGCTGCTGTAGGTCCCGTGTTATTTGAAGTTGTACCTCCCGAGTTTGTTATCCAATTAAAATCATCTGCCGAATCCTGAGTCCAGTTTACAATTGAATTGGTTTCAAAGTCTTCATTAATTGGAAAAGAAGTTGTTGGAGAATTGCAAGCCAAAAGGTCGGACAAAGGCAATACACTGATGAAGAATATCAGTATGGCGACAGCATAAAAGCGTCTAACGGCATACCGTGTATGAAGTGCATGCGCACTCCTTGAGTGTATTGTTTCTTCCATATTATCGGTGTCTTGATTATAACTCCCAATACTACCTGTTAAGTAAGAAGAATCAAGTGACCTGGTAAAGTCCTTATAGGTAAGTCAGGACAAATCACTCAACCAAACACTAATTACAACGAGGTAAGGGAGTTGTAATATTCACAATTCAAAAATACTCAACAAAGGAGGGAAGAAACTATCAGAAGTCATTATATGCCAGTGGTTTACGTTTGAAGTTAGGAAATGCAAAGTAGTTTACATTTCCTAACTTTTGAACCATCTACTCGTCCTCAGGTACTTGTTCAATCAGTGAGTTATAATTCGACAAGAATGAACTGTTCAAAGGATATAAAAGAATTTGACTAAATAAGAAGTTGATATCGTCACTAGGGTTGGTAAACTTGGATTTACTATTCATATTAAAATCACCTGTCATATAACCATAAGCCTGATCATAATTGATAAGAAAGTCTGGAGACGAGAATAATACGTTGAAAAACAACACGTTTTGATCATCAGAAGGGTTGGTAAATTTGATTTTTCCATTCGAGTCAAAATCACCCGCCCACAGCGCAGAATAACCTGGTAAGAGGTCATTTTTTTGCGATAATCCCGAATAATCATTCAACTCTTTGATTTCAAAATTGAAGACTGGATATGAAGTTGATGTAAAATCCACTGTCTCAGCGAATCCAACCTTTTCGGACATTACTCCGAGATGAGATCTGTGTTTGACCACAACATAGAAGCTATCCACATTTACGGCATTAAAACGAAGGTCAGAGACTCCATCCAGATCAACTATATCACCGTCTCGTTGCAACAAGCCAGAACGTGTAGCAATGGGTATCGTATAGTCGTCTTTTGAACGTAACTCAACGTGCACCCAATCGACAATTGCGTTTTCTCCAATCACTCCAAAGACACCCAATGAATCGGTAATTTCTTGATTTTCTGCCAATTGGCCCGGACCGATTTTATTATATCTACTCGGAGTTCCTACAAATGGATCGGCAGAAATCGTATATGGGTCATACAACGGAATATAATTTAATCCTGTAAATGGACTTACTCTTAAATTATCACGCATCAGAGGTCTTCCCGTAGAAGAAACAGCCCCGCCATTTTGCATTAAGGCTCCTTCAAGATAGACTCTTAGTTTGATGGCGATATCATCAAAAACTAACAAGTGCAGGGTAGCCTGCATGCATGCCTGATCTGGATTATCATCGCAAATTTCATAGATTATCTCGGTATGCCCACTGAACAAACCATTAGGAGTAAAATTGAAATTACCGAGTGCATCAATGTAGTATTGTCCGGCACTCGTTATGATTGGAGCCATGAATGCCCCTTGAGGCGTAACAAGGATTGAATCTCCTTCCGCATCACTATCATTGGTAAGTAAATTACCTGAAACTGCAGTTTCTCTTAGGGTAAATTGGAAATCATCTGCAGCCACTACTGTATTCTGTGCACTACTGTGATTTATTGTCATTATCTGCATGGTATTGTTGCAGTTGGAATATCCATCAGCGCATATGCCATAATAGATCGTATCGAAACCAATGTACCCTACATCGGGAGTATATTCAATAATTCCACCGGGCATAATTTCAGCCCACCCATTCGAGGCATTCGATTCCAACCAAGCGGAACTCCAATCCATATCACATCCTAACGTATATATGCATACGTCATTTTGAATTGTACTAATCCAGAATGCACTATCGTTTTTGGCATACTTACCAGCTTCTTCCACTCCAAACATTGTCGCAATATCAAGATTCGTCACAGGATTACCAGTTGAATATTGATTCTCAACTAAGGTAAACTCAATCATTGATGTTGGACATCCTGTATAAATCGGATCTAAACAAACTGGAACATTATATCGATAGTTGCCGGCTTTATTACCCTGGAAGGAATAGCTCCCATCAGCATTTATCGTAAAAGTCGCAATACTCGCATCCGGCTTTGAAACCAATTGTGGAGTACTGCTGTACGATGCCGTCGTTGGATAATTATCATTTGTACTTACATTTCCAAAAATTTGTTGATCAATAACAGCAACATTGAAATCATGATTCATACAATTGTTGACAACCAACGTATCCGAGGTAGAAGAATTTACGCACCCTGCGATTGACTCCGTGTAAGTGAAAGTTACTTTTCCAGGAGCTCTTCCTCGTACTATTCCAGAATTCGAAATGGATGCAATGTCTTTATTGCTACTGGTCCATACACCGCCAGACGTAGATGTTGTCATTTGAAGTGTATATCCAATACACAATTCCCCACCAGTGCTATTTATGGATATTTCGGTAAAATCCTGCACTATTACACCAAGTGACCCATCTGAGCTACAGCCCGTAATCGAATCTGTAAACACAAAGTTGGCAGTCCCTGCGGTGACCCCGGTCACAACTCCAGATGAACTTACAACTGCCACTCCTGGACTCAAACTCACCCAAGAGCCACCGCTACTTGGAGATAATGTGGTCGATGTTCCAATACAAATGGATGAGCTACCATTAACAAAGACCGTTCCTACACCATTCACTGTAAGTGTGGTGCTAAAATCTGAAACACATCCGGTAGTACTATTGGTAAACCTAAATCTTGCCGTACCCTGTCCTACTCCAATGATCATTCCTGAATTATCTATGGTGGCTACTTCAGTATTTGTACTCTCCCATGTCCCACCTGATGAAGGTGAAAGATAGGTAGTATCCCCAATACATATTACATCCGAACCTATATATATAGGTGTCGATTCTGTCGTTACTATAATTGCAGAGGAAGTATCTGAAACACATCCCGTTGTTAAATTTGTAAAAATAAAACGTACAGTTCCTGCAGAAATACCGGTAACATCTCCATTGTTTTGAATAGATGCTACAGAAGGATCTACACTTGACCAGACTCCTCCCGCTGTAGGTGTAAAATTCGTTGTACTTCCTATACAAATACTGGACGGACCATTTATTGCAGTATTGGGGATAGCACTTATTGTCAGAATTTCAGAAGCGTCCGAAATACAACCTGTACTTGAGTCCGTGAAGGTAAACGAAACGGTACCCGGAGATAATGTAGTTACTACCCCGTCATTTGTAATCGTAGCCACCAATTCGTTACTCGATACCCAAAGACCACCAGATGATGGAAGCATTTGAGCCGATTCTCCGACACACAATTCTGTTACTCCATCTACCCCTATAGATGGAATACCAAATACAATGATTGGAGATGTTTGGTTCGAGGCACAACCATTATTTGCCACAAAAGTAAATCTTGCAACACCTTGTGCTACAGCTGTAACCACCCCTTGATCAGTTACTGTGGCCACCGATTCGTCAGAACTAATCCAACTACCACCCGTCGTAGGTGATAAAGTAGATGTTTCTCCAACACAAAGCGTTGTAGAACCTGTAATCGAGGCATTAGGTCTTGCCAACACCGTCACGGGTTCTGAAGCTAGTGAAGTACACGATGTGCCCGTTTCAGTATATGTGAAAGTTGCTGTACCTGCTGATATAGCCGTAACGACCCCATTAGAATTGATAGTTGCTACTGCTGTATTATTACTTGACCAAGATCCCCCAGAAGATGGGCTCATACTTGTTGTCTCTCCAACACAAATGATATTGTTACCCGAAATCTCAACTTCTGGTAACTCAAAAATGCTCAGTGATGAAGACGTCGTTCCGCTGCATCCCGATAATGTATCTGTAAAACTGAAATTCACTACCCCACTGGTCAGAGTTGTCACATTTCCGGTGTGATCAATTGTGGCTATGGCGTCATTACTACTCGTCCATATACCTCCCGTAGTTGGGCTAAGTGAAGTCGTTTCTCCTAGACAAAGAGATGTTGATCCCGTATAAATTGGATTCGGATTTGGTTCAACTTGAACATCATAGGTTGGATTGGTAATACAGGAGGCTGTTGTATTTAAGGTAATCGTAACCATTCCTGGTGCATGTCCGGTTACCACACCCGCACTATTTACAGTTGCAATGGCATTATTACTCGATGTCCATGTACCACTTTCAGAACCCACTAAATTTCCAGTAGCTCCGATACAGAGAATCGATGTTCCTGTAATATTAGCTGTTGTTGGATTACTCACGGTAAAAACATCGCTTGCCAATGAAGAACAGCCCGTCAGGTCGCTTGTATAAGTAAATGTCACTGTACCAGCAGAGACTGCCGTGATGGTTCCATCACTTGTAATCGTTGCTACAGAAACATCTGATGTTGACCAGACTCCTCCTGAATTAGGCAGAATTGATGAATTATCGCCTACACATAGTTCTGTTGCTCCACTAATATTTATAGTTGGTCTTCCATCAACAGTAAGAGCACTTGATGCATATGATGAACAGCCCGTTGAAGCATCTGTATACGTAAATGTAGCTGCACCCGCACCAACAGCTGTAATAAGACCGGAAGATGTAATCGTAGCTACCGTAGTATCACTACTTGTCCACGAACCTCCCGTTGATGGGCTTATAGTAGTCGTTTCGCCAATACATATATTACTATCTCCCAACCCTGTTACATTAGGTCTTGGGTCAACCGTAACTTCAATTACATTTGAGGATATACATCCATTAATAATTTCAATGAAGGTAAACTGGGCTGTACCTGCAGATTTTCCAAGCACTACTCCTGAACTGCTCACCGAAGCTACCAGATTATTACTACTTAACCATATTCCTCCAGAAGTTGGCGAAAGTGTTGTACTCTCATCAATACATATCGATGATGGACCCGTAAGACTAACAACCGGAGTAGGAACAACATTTATAGGTGCAGATAAAGTCTGAATGCAACCTGCTGTTGAAGTAAACGTAAAGGATGCGCTACCGCCAGAAACTCCAGTTACGATTCCTATAGCGTTGACCGTAGCCACTGTTGTATCGCTACTTTCCCAAGTCCCACCATTGCTCGGCACCAGGTAGGTAATTTCTCCTTCGCAAATTGTAGAAGGACCGTTTACATCTACTGTTGGAATAGTATTTACACTCATTGTATGAGTACCTACATTGTAGCATGTGTTCGGTGCGGGTGTATAAAGAATGGTCGTACTTCCTTCGGCAATTGGAGTAACCGCACCCATCGCATCTATAGAAGCAATACCAGGGTTTGAGCTGCTCCATGTTCCTCCCAGCACTGAAGCAGTAAGTGTTTCTGGAATTCCAAGGCAAAGATCACCATCACCATTAATTAATATATTATCATTGGCATTTACCGTAATATTTGTTGACTCCGCTGAATAACAACCTGAAGAGGTATCTCTAAATGTAAATGTCACAGCTCCCGGAGATAAAGCAGTTACTACTCCTGAGTTGGTAATGGATGCAACATCATAATTACTGCTAGACCATACTCCTCCTATACCTGGTGTGAAAGTCGTCGTTTGTCCCATACAAATGGAATCCTGACCGGTCAAATTGATCACAGGCAATTGTTCAACATCGATTACTGTATTTGCAACGGTAGTACATCCTTGAGGGCTCGTGATTGTAACATAATACGTTTCTCCCGGAACCGATGGTGTAACGGTTACAGATTGAGATGTTAATGATCCTGTATTAGCACTCCATTGATATGTTCCGCCCGAGGATCCATTCACAGAGAGCGTAACGTCCTCTCCTTCACAAATTTCTGTATCCAGTGTAAATATGAATGGATTGTAAGCCTCATACACATAAGCCGTTTTGTTACTTGAACAACCTTCTCCATCCGTTACCAATACATTGTATAATCCACTTAACACTATATCTATTGTATCAAGATTGGAAGTAAAACCACCTGGACCAGACCAGGAATAAGAAAAACCTGGTGTGCCCCCAGATGGAGATGCTACCAGTTTTGTATCATCTTCAAGGCATACTGAACCGATGTAATCAATATCTACATCTACCGGTGGATTTACGATTACTGGAACCGACGCATCAGATACACATGTTTGAGTATCCGTATAACTAAAAGTTGCTGTTCCTCCAGACATTCCCACTACAGTTCCATCAACTGATACTAGCGCTATTGACTCATCGCTACTAGACCAAATACCGCTTGGTGAGGACGCTGATACACTTGTTACATCTCCTGTACAAATTTCAACTGGACCACTTACCCAAACATCTGGTTTTCCAAGTACTGTAACTACAAATGTCGGATCTATAGCGCAGGTTGCCGGATCATGTAAATATGTAATAGTCGCACTTCCTTGTGCAATTCCAGTCACTTGTCCACCGCTGTTTACGGTAGCAATTGAAGTATTGCCACTAACCCAAGAACCTCCCGGTGAAGTTGGTATTAGTGTTATAACATCATCTTCACAGACTTCTGAATCACCACTTATTGTAATTATATCTTTAGGCATGACCATCAATGGAGTCGTAGCATCAGAGACGCAAGTGTATTGACTTGTAAAAGTAAAGGTCACTGTACCAGGAGCCAACGTGGTCACAACTCCAATATCTGATACAGTAGCAATCGTAGTATCATTAGAAGTCCAGGTACCGCCCGTTGTAGGACTCAAATATGTCTGAGAACCTTCACATACTGATGTAGGTCCTGTAAATGAAGTAGGCACTAGTGGATATACGGTCAAATCTGTGGTTGCATTAGACACACATCCGGTTGCAGAATCCGTCCAAACAAACCTTACATTACCCTCAGCAACAGCAGTTACTATTCCTCCGTTCGTTACCATAGCTATAGTAGTATCGCTACTTTCCCATGTTCCGCCAGTTGCCGGAGATAAGGTTGTATTTTCTCTTACACAGATGGCATCTGGTCCGGAAATACTGGCAGGAGGCCGTTGCAGTACCGTTACAGGTAAAGTTGGATTCGATTCACAATTCAAAGTACTATCATAGAAGGTAAAGGTTACTGTCCCTGGTGCAAGACCCGTGACTGTTCCGTCATCCGTTACTCCTGCTATCGTATTATCTGCACTCACCCACGAACCGCCTGTAGTAGGACTCAGAGTGGTAGTTTCACCGATACAAATCTCATCATCTCCGGTTACATTCACCGGTGTCTTAGGCTTCACATCAATATGAATGGTAGCCTCACTTGTACATCCCAAATCATTCGTAACAGTTACAAAATAGTCCTCAGATGGCAAACCAGGAGAAACTAAGACAGTCTGTGTAGTCGCACTACCTGCATTCGCACTCCACTGATAAGCAACTGCAGTAGCAGAATTTACGGATAAGGTTACATCTTCATCTTCACAAACTTCCGTACTTAATGTAAAAATGAAAGGTTCGTATGCTGCGTAGATATATGCTGATGTATTATCGCTACATCCTGCTGCATCGGTTACCGTTACGTAATAGTTGCCGGAAACATTTGCATCGATTACCTGAGTATTGGCTGTAAATCCATTTGGACCTGACCAATTGTAAGTGAAATTCAATGTTCCACCTGTGACATTTGCAGTCAACTCTGAGTCATCTTCAAGGCAAATTCCACCAGAAAAATCAATATCAACTGAAATATTGGGTGTAACTATCACTTCTGCAGTAGTATCCGATTCACAACCCGTTGCAGAGCTTGTAAAAATAAAAGAAGCTGTACCCGGTGTCAATCCATAGACTATTCCCGAACTGGAAACTATGGCTATACTATTATCACTACTTCGCCATGTACCACCAGAGTTTGGAGACAAGGTAGTCGTCGTTTGAATACAAATTATATCCGAACCAGAGATTCCGACAGTTGGTTTGGGGTCAACGGATACCGTGACATTATCTTCGGCCGTACAACCATTCGCACCAGTTACAGTTACCGTATATGTTGTGGTTGAGGTGGGATTTACGGTTACTGACGCTGTATTTCCCGCACTGTGAGACCATTCATAAGATACGCCTCCAGTTGCGGTTAAATCAGTACTTAATCCTTCGCATATTAAATCATCCGGCCCAGCCTCGGCAATTGGTGGATCAACATTATCCGTCACTGTGGTGGAAGCCACATTTCTACAGCCATTGGCATCCGTTATCGTAACAGAATACGTACCTGTGGCAGATACTGTTTTAGTTTGATTGCTTCCGCCGCCTTCCCATTCGTAAGTCATTCCTGCCGGGAATGCCGTAAGGATCACATTTGGTTGGTTACAAGTAATCGGTCCATCATTTGAAGCCGACACTACTGGTAAAGGGTGTACTGTTATTGTAACGTAGTCTTCATCTGTACATCCATTGGAAGCAGTCACTGTTACCGTATAGGTTGTCGTCGTTGTAGGACTTACTGTCACCAATGCTGAATTTCCAGCACCTTCAGACCATTCATACGATACACCGCCGGAAGCCGTAAGGATTGTATTTTCTCCTATACATATCTCGTCATCCAACCCTGCATTGGCATTAGGAGAAATCGTATCAATAGATACCGTTGTATTAGCAACATTTGTACAGCCATTCGCATCAGTGATCGTTACTGAATATGTACCTGTTGCTGTTACCGTTTCGGTCTGATTGCTTCCGCCAGTGTCCCAGGAATACAACATCCCTGCGGGTGTAGCAGTCAAGATGACACTGTTTTGAGCACACGTCAATGGACCATCATTTGTAACGCTTACGATAGGCAAAGGATTTACTGTAACTATTACATCATCCGTATGCTGACAGCCATTTGCAGCAGTCACCGTGACGGTATATGTTGTCGTTGTAGTTGGACTTACACTTACAGATGACGAACTACCCGCTCCATCCGACCATGCATAAGATACACCTCCTGAAGCTGTAAGGTTTGTACTTTCTCCAATACATATTTCCGTATCTGTTCCAGCATTCGCAACTGGGGGTATAAGATCATCTGTTACTGTTGTACTAGCCACATTTCTACAGCCATTTGCGTCGGTAATGGTTACAGAATAGGTACCTGTGGCAGATACGGTTTTAGTTTGATTGCTTCCGCCACCTTCCCATTCGTAAGTCATTCCTGCTGGAAATGCAGTAAGTATTACATTTGGTTGACTACATGTGATTGGTCCATCATTTGAGGCTGATACAATCGGCAACGGATGTACTGTAATCGTCACATTATCTTCAGAGGTACAGCCATTTGCACCGGTCACCGTCACCACGTAGGTAGTCGTAGTCACCGGACTTACATTAACTGTAGCTGTAGTACCTGCTCCTTCAGACCAGACGTAGGATATTCCTCCAGTGGCCGTGAGGTTTATATTGTCTCCAATGCATATTTCATCATCCATTCCAGCATCGGGAGTGGGTGAGATAGTGTCAATTGCTACTGTTGTGCTAGTCACATTTGTACAGCCATTGGCATCAGTTACCGTAACCGAATATGTTCCTGTACTGGTAACTGTTTCTGTCTGGTTATTTCCACCTGTGTCCCAGGAATATATCATCCCTGCTGGCGTGGCAGTTAAGATGACACTATTTTGAGCACATGTCAATGGGCCATCATTTGTAGCACCTACGATCGGTAAAGGATTCACCGTAACAATAATATCATCGGTGTCTTGACATCCATTCGCTGCAGTTACAGTTACGGTGTATGTCGTAGTTATTGTAGGGCTTACCGTAACAGATGTGGTGTTGCCTGCTCCGTTGGACCATTCATACGACACCCCTCCAGAAGCTGTAAGAGTAGTACTTTCTCCTATGCATATTTCGTCATCCAACCCGGCATCCGCAATTGGATTTGTTAAATCATCTGTTACAATTGTAGTAGCAACATTTGTACAGCCATTACTGTCAGTTATCGTGACAGAATAGCTTCCTGTAGCCGTTACAGTCTTGGTTTGATTGCTTCCACCACCTTGCCATGCATAAGTCATTCCTGTGGGCGTTGCCGACAAGATTACATTTGGTTGACTACACGTAATGGGTCCGTCATTTGAAGCGGAAACTACTGGCAATGCATGTACGGTGACTGTAACATTATCTTCATCCGTGCAACCATTTGCTGCGGTAACCGTAACCACATACACAGTTGTTGTTGTTGGGCTTACATTAACAGAAGCCGTATTTCCGGCTCCATTCGACCATTCATATGATACACCTCCCGTTGCTGTAAGTGTTGTACTTTCTCCGATACATATTTCATCATCTAATCCAGCATTGGCAGTTGGTGAAATTGTATCAATGGCTACCGTTGTATTCGCAACGTTCGTACAACCATTTGCATCAGTCACGGTAACGGAATAAATTCCTGTAGTGGTGACTGTTTCAGTCTGATTGCTTCCACCAGTATCCCAGGAATAGGTCATCCCTGCTGGAGTTGCGCTAAGGATAACATTATTTTGTACACACGTTAATGGACCATCATTTGTAGCACCTACTGTTGGCAGGGGATTTACGGTTACGGTGACATCATCAATATCCTGACACCCATTTGCAGCTGTAACAATGACTGTATATGTTGTTGTCGTTGTTGGACTTACAGTTACAGAAGCTGTATTTCCTGCTCCGTTTGACCAAATATAAGCTATACCTCCTGAAGCAGAAAGCGTTGTACTTTCTCCTATACAAATCTCAACATCGGATCCAGCATCCGCTACTGGTGTGGTAAGATCATCTGTTACCACTGTAGTTGCCACATTCGTACAACCATTGGCATCTGTAATCGTCACGGAATAGGTTCCTGTACTTGTTACCGTTTCAGTTTGGTTACTTCCGCCAGTATCCCAGGAATAGGTCATCCCTGCAGGTAAAGCCGTTAAGATCACACTAGTCTGGGCACAGGTCAAAGGGCCATCATTGGAAGCCGAAACCACCGGCAATGCGTGCACGGTAACTGTAACATCATCCTCAGCAGTACATCCATTTGCAGCAGTTACGGTCACGGTATACGTAGTTGTTATCGTTGGACTCACATTAACTGAGGCTGTACTCCCAGCTCCATTAGACCAAGAATAAGCAATGCCTCCCGAAGCGGTGAGGGTTGTGCTTTCACCTATACATATTTCATCATCTGATCCAGCATCTGCCGCTGGAGGTGTCAAATCATCGGTTACAATTGTTGTAGCTACATTCGTACAACCATTGGCATCCGTAATCGTCACAGAATAGCTACCGGTAGTTGTTACCGTTTTTGTCTGATTGCTTCCTCCTCCTTGCCATGCGTAAGTCATTCCCGCAGGTGTGGCTGTTAGGATTACATTTGGTTGACTACACGTGATGGGGCCGTCATTGGATGCGGAAACCACCGGTAATGCGTGTACAGTAACTGTAACATTATCTTCGGCTGTACAGCCATTTGCAGCGGTTACTGTCACAGTATAAGTAGTTGTTGTAGTTGGGCTTACATTAACTGAAGCTGTACTACCCGCTCCGTCTGACCAAATATATGATACTCCTCCCGAAGCGGTGAGGGTTGTGTTTTCTCCTATACATATTTCATTATCTGCTCCAGCATTCGCAGTGGGCGAAATCGTATCTATAGCTACTGTTGTACTAGCAACATTGGTACAACCATTTGCATCAGTTATGGTCACAGAATAGCTACCGGTAGCGGATACAGTTTTAGTCTGATTGCTTCCTCCTCCTTGCCATGCATAAGTCATTCCCGCAGGTGAGGCTGTTAGGATTACATTTGGTTGACTACACGTAATGGGTCCGTCATTGGATGCGGAAACCACCGGTAATGCATGTACGGTAACCGTAACATTATCTTCGGCTGTACAACCATTTGCAGCGGTCACTGTAACTGTATATGTAGTTGTAGTTGTGGGGCTTACATTAACCGATGCTGTACTACCAGCTCCATTCGACCAAACATAGGAAGTACCTCCTGTAGCTGTAAGAGTAGTATTTTCACCTATGCATATTTCATCATCTGATCCGGCATTTGCTGTAGGAACAGTATTATCACTGAGCATTACGTCTGGTAGGTCTATTGGACAATTCGTATTGCCCCATCGTACATATAAATCATACGTTCCTGAAGCCAAACTTGAAACTGTTGCCGAACCAATATTATCCGAAAAATCATGTGGATAAGATGCTCCTCCATCTATACTAAATTCAATATTTGTTCGTGATGTATTATCTGGAAAAGTGAATGTTATTGTTCCATCATCCACTCCACACGAAGGTGAGGTACTTGAAACCGTAACATCAGGAATCGCATCTATAGAAATATTATCGGTAAATTGATCCGTACATCCATTCAATACAACATCTAATGTGATTGTGTTTTGAACATCATTTCCAGTAACGTGGTCATTATCGTAGACAACGTCATGAGGCCCAATACCCGATGCCGTCTGAGGTGTGGCATTGGCGCCAAAATCCCATGAATATGTCGCTCCTGCACCGGCATCTGCTGCATTGATTGAAACTGTTGTCCCTTCACATATGGTATTGACAGCATTTATACTCGAAACCGGAAGCGGTGTCACGGTTACGGTAACCATATCTGTATCTGTACATCCATTAGCAGCAGTAACCGTTACAGTGTATGTCGTTGAAGAAGTTGGACTCACGCTAACTGCGGCGGTATTTCCTGCACCATTGGACCAGGCATATGATCCACCTCCCGAGGCCGTTAAATTAGTGCTTTCGCCAAAACAGATTGCCACATCTGCCCCAGCATCGGCAACAGGTGGCACTATATCGTCTGTTACAACGGTTGATGCAGTATCTGTACATCCATTACTGTCTGTAACCGTAACTATATAAGTTCCGGCAACCGTAATATCTGCAGTCTGTGTCGTTTCACCCCCAGGCCATAAGTAACTCATACCAACTGGAGTAGCTGCAAGTCTAACAATCGGTTGACTACAAGTAATCGGGCCATCATTAGAAGCTCCCGCCGTTGGTAAATCATTTACCGTCACAACCATTTGATCTGTCGCAGTACATCCATTAGTATTGGTAACGGTCACCACATAAGTAGTTGTAACATTTGGACTTACATTGGCGGTACTAGCAGATCCTGCCCCATTCGACCAAGCATAGGTCAATGTACCGGGACTACCTAAAAATTCGGCATCCAGCGTTGCAGATTCACCTAGACATATGACATTATCTGCTGAGGTGATATAGACATTTACCCCATTTTCACAATATGGATCCAAACAATCTGTAAGACCATTGTTATCATCATCCTCACCGTTATCGCATATTTCAGGACAAATAAAAGGTGCCAATTGCGTTCCAGGTATAATATTCCATGTTGAAGGTTGACTTGGAGTTCTCCAATATACCTGGAAATGATCACCACCGGTTCCTTCTTTTACAAGGAGTTCGACATAGTACCAGACATTTGCCAATAATTCGATGTCGACCGAGGTCTGAACTGCGTATTTATTGTGTTCTGTTACGCCGCTCCATCCAGTTACAGAGGCTATCTCCGTTTTATTGGTTTCATTTACATCTGTACTGAGGTACAATACTGTGTTATCATCTCCCGTAACATTAAATGTATAAGTTCCGGATTCATTTGGGATTACAAAACCTCTTACGCGTGTTCCGTAATTATCTGCATAACCATTGGGCCCCTGAAACAAATCAATGTAATCCAATTCATCAGGAGAATTAGGATAATTCGGATGAGAGGTCAAATCTGTAATTGCAGTTCCACTTATTCCAAACCATCTTTCTACGAATAGTTTCTCTGGAATACATGGACCTTGACAAACTGCTTCACCACCGCAGTCGTCATCAGCACAATCTACCAGACCATCTCCATCGTCATCTTCTCCATTATCACATATCTCAGGACAGTTCGTAGATATTCCACCCTCTCCGGTTGGTACTTGATTGTTCAAGGCTACCTTGATCTTATCCAGTCGAGTTCCATCTTCACGATAGGCAATATCAATGGTATTTGCTCCAGATACGAGAGGGAAGGTTACCACTGCATTTCCTGCATCAGAATTCCAGACTTGACCCCAAGCCCAATCACTTGCGGCAAAATCATTCAAACCATTCCATCTGTACCATGTTCCACCATTCGCTCTTACCCAAAAGGAATCATCACTTGAATTTGGAGCTAACACTCGAGCAAAGATGTTATAATTTCCTGCATTGGTAATCGTTACATTAAATCTAATTCTATCATCTGCTCCGGTAGGTGCAGAACCTAAAGAATTAAATCCGGTCATAATAGAAGCATAACTATATCTGGATGCAGTAGAATCTACCACTACATTCCAATTGGCTCCTACTTGTTCACACTCTGCCTCAATCCAATATTCCTCACAATTGCTGATCAAAGTGGTTGTTGCATCAGCAATTTCACCTGTGGATGGATCATCTGATACTATTGCAGACCCCAAACTTGAAGGCAAACCTTCTATTCTGGCCTGATTCTCGATGTCACTACAAAAAGTCAAAGGAATAGATACATCCACCATAAATGAATTAACCCCAGGGGCCAGAGAATTGATGGTAAAATTAGCCGAACTACTTCCACTTATACTGGCAGAACCCAGAGACATTCCAGTAACATTATAAGGATTTGAACTAAATGTCAATCCCGTAGGCAAATTATCAATAAATGTCAAATTCGTTAAGATACTATCGGTTCGGTTGTATACATTAAAAGTATATGTCAGTGAATTTCCAGGTTCTACTACACTGACTGATGCTTCTTTCGTCATACCCACTCCAAATGCGCATGAGCATCCATCATTATACGTAACTTCAGGTCCCACTTCAATCGGAGTAACAATGCCTGTAGCAGGATTGATACTCACCAATGTTTCCTGACTGGTTCCAGTGACGTTTGCATCATTCCCATATCCAATAATATCTCCTTGCTCATTGGCAAAAAGAGAACCAAATTCGGTGTATTGTGAGTTCGGAGAACCTATGGCAGTGGCATTCCCGTTGGAGGGATCAATTGAGTACAATTGATTGGCATCACTATTCCAGGTGTATATCAGCCCATCTGCTGGATTGACTACTATATCTCCTCCGGCAAATCCAAGATTTGCTATCTCATTAGCAGCGTAGGAAAATATATCGATTTCATACAATCTACCGCTTGCTCCAAAGACATAATACCTGCCATCTTGAGAAAAAGCACCTGCATCATTTGTCCCCGTCAAACCAGTCACGTTTCCAATGAACTGTACTGCGCCAAGGGCATTAATTCGATACATTTGATAACTATCTGATTTCAAAGGATTTAAACCATAAATATATCGATCTTGTGGGTTATACGCAGTAGCATTAAATCCAGCGGCTGTCATCCCATTTGCAGTAAGGTTATGCAATTGGTTAAATGTCACAGGAGATCGGGTAATCGTATCCAGATAGTACGTAGAACCATTGTCGGGAGAACGGGTTTGAAATAAAGTTTTGTCACAATCAAAGGGTGCATAAAGCGGACATCCAGGGTCAAAATTATCGATATAACCATTAGCATTATCGTCAATACCATTGACACAGATTTCGACTTGGCTGGTAGGACAAAAATCAAATCCTGCCAATCGGATGGCGTGGTCATCACTTTGCCCTTCATCATCAGGACCATTCGAATACGTAAACGTTATTGATGTTACCCGATTAGCCGTAGTAATATATGCATGTCCTGCCGGATCATTGGGCAGTATATCTCCTGAATATGGGTTCGTATATTCCGCAAGTAACTTAACCGCAGTAGTATTATTGTTATAAACATCTACTGCAGGCCCTACAGCAGCATTTATAACAACCGGAACTCCCATACTGTCCGCTACTACATCTACTTCATCCTGATAACTGGTCAAACTCGGATAAGAGGCGCCAGCATAATCAATATCACCAATTTCCAATCCACAGATGTAAGCAGGAAATTCGAATTCATAGGTTATGGATGTATATTCTGAACTATTATTTGACGTTACACCAAAGGTAAGATAACCACAACCGTACGAAAATTGACTATCTGTGGTTCCATTGTCCCCATCACAATTGGCATCACCATTAGGATCATTACAGGTTGCTGTGTATGCTCTTTCCAAAGGCACTGCACAATTCGAAAAATCGATATTTTGACCATCAGGGTTACTCATGGTAACGGTAACATTGTAATCACCTTGATCCCCTGAGACCGTATATACATTCTGTACAGAAGTTTCACCGTTGGTAATTGCCCATTCAGCACCACTTGTTCCGTCGTACCAATTGAAGTAATAAGGTGTTGTACATTCCGTATTACAAAGAGCAGAATTAGGCGCCAAAATATTGATCGTATAATCTTCAACCTCCCCATAATTAAAAGTTTCACATGAGGTTGGTGCATCATTATATTTCATGGATACCCGCATCCTCGTTTGTCCTGTCGTCGCGATATTGGAGAGTAGAAATGTGCTGGTGACTGTAGAGGAATTTGTAGGATCAATCAAAGCAATTTGTTCATCAGGATCATCGAAATCACCATCTTGATTGAGATCAATCCAGGCACCATACCCTTCATTATAACTACTTCCGGGCCAACCCGGAGTAATGGTAATCGTATAAACCTGTCCTGCCTGAAGATCCGTTACAATACTGGTATAGTCAGTATAACTTGAGCCGGCAGAACTGTTGTTTAGTGTACCAATTTGGACGTTTGAAATATATTCGTAACTAAAATTTGAACCAGAAGAACTACAATAGGATGGAGGCATCATAGCCAGACGCTCTTCTTCTGGTGCGGTTTCAGTAGAATTGAGATAAGGAAAAAGGGTGTTTGTATTTGAATATGAAGTTAATACCCCCAGAGGAGCTATTAAGATCAAGAATATTAATAAAACTTTAATTAATCCTGGTCTCCTGAATAAGTATTCTTTAGACAGTATTACTTTCATTTTAAGGCTGTTCAATATAGAACTTAGAACACAGCCCATAGCGTTAAATTTC
>JBCCVV010000005.1:0-67872 GCA_039194925.1 Bacteroidota bacterium | reverse complement strand
TATGTTTTTAGTTTTATTCTTGCTTTCCAGAATATGAACCCAATTCTGCAAAAATTAAAAAAACAAAATAAAATATTGCCTTCGATTAATTTCATAAAATTAACCAAAGCAAATATAACAAAATAAAAAAGTAAAGCAAATTTAGTTATGCACATTTCCAGCGTTCGAAAAGTGCATTTCGAGACATCAGATTAAGTTCAACCTTAAAACAAATATCCCTTTATTCTTCTTCTGAATCAGACTTCCTTCGAGCCCCTCTTTTGTCTTCATAGCCCAATTTTTCAGCATAACTTCTCAATTTTTCTTTGAGCATATTTCTGGCTCTGAATAATCGAGACCTAACTGTTCCAATTGGAACATCAATAATTTTTGAAATTTCTTCGTAGGTGAATCCTTCAATATCACACAACAAAATTACAGTTCTAAAATCTATGGGCAGAGAATTGATGGCGATGGTCACTTCATCTCCCATCATATTTTCAAAAATCTCCTGCCTCAGGTCAAGATACTTCGAACTTGAAGCTGTATCGCTGTTTTGATACGATACAATGTCTTCAAAATCTACCTTTTTGGGACGCTTACTCTTCTTCCGATATTCGTTGATGTAAGCATTTTTTAGAATCTTAAACAACCATGCCTTGGCATTAGTTCCTTGATCGTACTTATCAATAAATCGATGTGCCTTCATGTAGGTCTCCTGAACCAGGTCATTGGCATCCTCCTCGTTGTACGAAAGGTGATAGGCAAATGTCTTAAGCGCCTCAATATGAGGAAATAATTCTTCCTCGAAAATAATTTGGTTTTTTGTTTTTTTACTCACTAATTTGAAAGCTAAACGTATTTAAAGTTAACAAAATGAGTTGTCAGTTTGTCACTTTACCGGGCAATGGCCCAAAATGATCGTAAACATACAACTTTAAATTCAAACCGAATTGAACTTATACTTATGACGTATATAACAAATTTTGTCACTTTTAACCTTCATTTAGAGTCAATTGCATAATGGACTAACATCGTATTCTATACATTTGTAGTAATAGAAACAGAAACTTAAATGAACCCCGTGCAAAAAGAGAATAAATTTCAGGCGCATTACAATCAATGGGCGCAGCCGCTCTTTCGGTTCATTTATTTCAAATCCAAAGATCAGCAACTTGCGGAGGATATTGTTCAGGATGCTTTTGTCAAGTTTTGGGATAAAATGGATACAGTAGAGTCCGGAAAAGAAAAAAGCTACCTTTTTACGACGGCACGCAATTTACTTTTGAATACCATAGAACATAAAAAAGTAGTCCAGCGGCATCAGGATACAACCTTTGTGAAGGCGGAGACGACGACACCACATTATGATCTGGAAGTATCAGAGTTTCAAAAAAGATTGGAAAGGGCAATTGCGCAACTCTCGGACAAACAGCGAGAGGTATTTCTCTTACATCGGGTCGAAGGTTATAAGTACAAAGAAATATCCGAGTTGTTGAATCTAAGCCAAAAAGCTGTGGAAAAAAGGATGAGCCAAGCTTTAAAAGAACTAAGAAAAATTTGCCATAAAATATAGAGGTAGGGTAAATAGGTAGATGATTGTCAAATAAGTAATGAAACGCCTATAAGAAGTAAAATGAAAAGGGAAGAAGAAAAAGATGAGCAATTGATTCGTTGGCTGGAAGGAGAACTTTCCGGAGAAGAACTCACTGCTTTTGAAGCGAGCGAAGCATTCGAAGATTATTCAAAAATCGTCGAAACTGCTGCTTCTATTTCCTATCCCAAAATGAATGAAAAAGCGGTTTTTACGGAAATAAAATCCAAAATTTCAACTCAAAAAACATCATCAAAGTCTACTAAAATAATCCCTTTTAAAATATGGGTTCCAGCTGTAGCTGCCATCACCATCATCGTTCTTGCGGTGGTTTTTCTATTTCCGGGTAATGTAAATGTGGTTTCTGATATTGGACAATTTGTCTCTCACACCTTACCGGATGGTTCTGAAATAGAGCTAAATGCCAATAGTCAAATCGATTACAAAAAGAATTTTGAAGAAAATCGGACCCTCCAATTAAACGGTGAAGCTTTTTTTAATGTCAAAGAAGGGAAAAAGTTTCAGGTTATTACGGAAAATGGCACTGTAAGCGTTTTGGGGACTTCCTTTAATGTATTTGTTCGAGATGATGTTTTTGTTGTTTCTTGTAAATCAGGAAAGGTAGAAGTCAATACCAATAATCTCTCTTATATCTTGACCAAAGGAAACAGAGTCAAAATAGAAGGAAATACAACTGGTGGAAAAGAAGAGGTTGATTTGGATAAAATAGGAGCATGGATGGTTGGAGAAACCTATTTATCCAATGCCAGTGTGAAAGAAATTATGTCTTCATTGTCCAGTATATACGCTGTCGAGATCGATCTCCCTGCAAAATATCAAAACGGAAGATTTACCGTAAGCTTTGTAAACAATGACTTTAAAAAAGCTTTAAAAATGGTATTTTCACCAATGGAAATTCCGTATTCAATTGATGACCATGGTAAGGTTGTCATTAGTGAATAAAAGCCAAAGGATCTTATCGGTATGAATAAATTGCTTCCTCTCACACTGTTCTTTGTGTGTCTTGGTTTCTTTTCCATGGCTCAACAATCTTATCCTGCAATGGATGAAATGCCACTGGAAGAGGTTCTGCAACTTTTGGAGACTAAAAACGAGGTAGTTTTTTCATACAACAACGACAAGATCGCCAATCAGTACATAAGCATTGATCCTGGCACTTATACCCTACAGCAAATTCTACAAAATGTATTTGATCAGTCCCAATTAAAATACGAATTCATTGACAATCGATACATTCTGCTCACCAGTAAAAAGCGACAAAATCAGCTGGATTATCTGTGTGGATACCTCAAAGATGGAATTACCAAGGAACCCATCATGTTTGCTACTGTGAATAATACATCAATGACTGAGTTTACGGAAACGGATACCAATGGATACTTCAAAATAAAGGTTAGAGATTCCGATTTTTTTGTAGAAATCTCTTTTCTAGGGTATGAACCGTACATTATCGATCTGGAAAAGGTTACCGGGGATACCTGCGATATGTATTTCGTACGAGTTGAAACGATTTCTTTTCCCACCGTAGTGCTCAAAGAGTACTTGACGGATGGCATCAGCCAAACCGACAATGGCAATACAGTGATCATCAATCCAGATGAGATGGATGTGCTTCCAGGGTCGGTTGAGAAAGATGTGCTTTCGGCAATTAGCTTTTTACCGGGTATTACTACACCGGGTGAATCTTTGGATGGCATCCATATTCGTGGCGGCACCCCGGATCAAAACCTTATCCTTTGGGATGGTATTCCTATGTATCATACCAGCCACTTCTTTGGTACGATATCCGCCTTTAATCCGAATATTATTGATCATGTAAATGTGCTCCGCAGTGGAATCGGAAGCGAATTTGGCGGGAGAGTTTCCAGCGTGATCGACATCCATTCAAAAGAAGAAATAACCGAAAGATTCAATCTTGGTGCCGGATTCAATCTAACCCATATAAATCTGGATCTTGATATTCCACTTTGGAAAAACTCTTCGTTAATGATCTCATCCAGGAGGAGCATTACAGATGTTTGGAATACCCCCACTTTTGTGCGTTATGCCGAAAAAGTCTTTCAAGGAACCCGATTGGAAGAGGGTAATTTCAATGATCCGGAATTGCAATTTAGCGATGAATACAAATTCAACGATGCCAATTTGAAATGGATGATGGATTACGGTAAAAACAAATTTCGATTTATGTCTCTGGGCACCTTAAACTCACTCAACTATAAATCGGACGTAGAAGAACTGAATGTCATTTCGGTAGAAATCCTCAATCTCCAAAATGCTGGTGCCAATTTAAGTTGGGAACGACAATGGAATGATCGATATTCATCCACACTTGAAATCACCAATGCAGAATACACATTCGATTATGACCTTAGCTTTAAAGGAAAAGGAAACAATCCAGATCCTATTTTCTCATTCGTTTCCAACAATTCCATAACCGATGGTGGATTTAATTTTGATAATGAATGGAAGATCAATGAAAATCAAAAAATAGACTTTGGTTATCAATTTACAGAAAACAAAACCAATCTCGACATTACCTCATTTAATCGGCAGGACACATCCGTAAATCAACTGGATTTTGAAAACAGGTTGCACGCTTTATACGGAGATTATTCTTTAAAAATGCCAAACATTCTTCAATTGGATATTGGCTTGCGCTATCTGTATCAAGGTGTTTTACAAAACAATTACTTCGAACCCCGAATTGCGCTCGCCACCAACGTTACAGATCGATTGAAATTAAAAGTGAGTACCGGAAAGCATTTTCAGTTTGTAAGTCAACTTGTCGCATTTAATACCAATAATTTGGGCCTAAACAATCAATTCTGGGTAACGGCAAATATAGATGAAGACAATAAAGTCACTATTCCGGTCATCGAATCCAACCAATGGATGGGTGGATTTATTTATCGAAGGGGAAATTGGACCATGGATGTAGAAGGTTACGTGAAAGAATTGGCTGGAATCACAACGTTTTCTTCTAGCTTTGTCGAATTGGAAGATGCCCCATTTAGCAGTGGGAATTCAAGGATTCGAGGAATTGACTTTCTTTTGAAGAAACGAATGAAACAATATAGAACCTGGATCAGTTTTAGCCTTTCTAGAACAAAATATGAGTTTCCAGCACTATCTGCTGAACCAATTATTGCCTCTCATGACCAAACCCATATTCTTAAATGGGTGCATCTGTATCAGGAAGGTTCCTGGGAAGTCTCTTTGGGTATAGAGTACCGCAGCGGTCTTCCTACTACAGAGGCTACATTGGTAGATGGTGAAGTTGTTTTTGGGACTCCGAATGGAGTGCGATTGCCTGAATATTTCAGACTGGACGGATCGATCATTTACAACTTTGGAAAACCCGGAGAGTTGAATGGATTTGTGGGTTTTTCATTGCAAAATATTGGCAATCGAGACAACATCATTGGCAGAAGCTACATCCCGGAAGATAGAAATATGGGTGATCCTACTTCTCTTCTTCAGATTAGCGAACGGGGACTTAAATTTACCCCCAACATCTCGGTCAACCTAAGACTGCATTAATCAGTGATGGGAGTTTGAAAAAATTGAAGAGATTGGAAAAATTTGAGAAAGTTTCCTGACGAAATCTTTGAAGAAGAAAGACTCCAGTTTTTAATTCACTACCGAAGATTATCGAGACTATGATCTCTTCAAATAAGAATTTTTTGAATTTTCAATTTTCAATTTCACCACTCTCTATACCCTATTTAAAATCTTACTTTTAATTTTACGGAGTAACGTTTAATACTCGCCGTTCAAATTTCGAATTAATGCATCACTTTTCTTCAGAAGTACTGGTTGATCTTTTTACTCCTTTGGAAATTATTGAGATCGTAAAAAATGGGATCAAAAAATATGCAGAAGGAAAATATAAGGTCCCCGAAAGAATGCATTTGAGTCGAGGCGAATCCACAAATCTAATTATGCCTGCCTTTGGTGATAATTATTATTGTACCAAGCTTATTTCTGTTGATCCCAACAATACCAAACATGATCTACCGGTCATTTCCGGACTTTTAGTTTTAAACGATAGTACCACGGGAGAACCATTGGCCACTATGGATGCACCTACTATTACAGCGTTAAGAACGGGTGCGGTAGGTAGCATTGGATTGGATTTAATCTGCGAAAAAGAAGTAACAAGGCTGGGTATTATCGGTCTTGGCGTACAAGGCTTATGGCAATCGATTTTTGCCTCGTCGATTCGAAACATTACAAATATCTTTTGCTACTCTCGATCCACTACATCTTTTAAATCGTATCGGCAAAAAATAAAAACTTCATTTCCAAACCTAGAGGTTACTTGGTGTAATTCCTCAGAAGAAGTTGTGAATGAATCAGAAATCGTTATTGCTTGTACTACTTCTAAAAATCCAGTTTTCGATGCTAATGCTCTAGAACTTTCATCAAAACGATTTGTGAGTGTTGGATCATTTGCCAAAGATATGCAAGAACTACCAGATCAAATCTATCTTGATGCTGAGGCCCTGATACTAGATGCCGAGGCGGCCAGAAATGAAGTAGGTGACGTGATCAATACCCTTAAAAGCAAATGGATATCTCCAAACGACATTCATACATTAGCGGATTTAGCGAATAATAAGATGGCAATTTCGAATTACAAAAATATCGTTTTCAAATCTGTAGGAATGGCAGCTTTTGATTTGGCATTAGCTGAAGCCGTCTATAATAAGCATCGATTTAAATAATACTAATTATGGAAAAGATACTTCAAGGCTTCAATTTCGAGACACCTTCAGATTTTGCAAAAGTAGCTTGTATCGATATGCATACGGGGGGAGAACCACTGCGCATTCCGATAGCTGGTCTTCCTGATATACCGGGCTCTACCGTACTGGAGAAAAGACGTTTCTTTCAACAAAATTACGATCATCTTCGAACAGGGTTGATGTTTGAACCCAGAGGACATGCAGATATGTATGGTGCTATCATTTCCGATCCTACCACCCCGGAAGCGGATTTCGATGTCTTTTTTATTCATAATGAAGGCTACTCAACGATGTGTGGTCATGCAATCATTGCACTCACCAAATTTGTATTCGAAACAAATCTCTTGACCCCAAAAGAATCCAATAAATTAACGATTAATGTCCCAGCCGGTAAAATAAGATCAGAGGCAAAAAAGATCGATGATCGTGTCGTAGAAAGTTCTTTTTTGAATGTGCCATCGTATTTGTATTTAGAAGATAAAACCATAGATGTTGAAGGATTGGGTACCATTGAATTCGATGTAGCGTTTGGAGGGGCTTTTTATGCGTTGGTGGACGCAGACAAATTAAATATCTCTATGCTATCTTCCAATCACAACGAATTGATCCATTTTGGTAAAAAAATAAAACATGCCGTCATGGATAAATTTGAGATAAAACATCCCACTGAAGAAGATCTGAGCTTCTTGTATGGCACCATTTTCACAGGCAAAGCTCAGAACACCAAACATCATAGCAGGAATGTATGCATATTCGCAGAAGGTGAATTGGATCGATCGGCTACTGGTTCTGGTGTGAGTGCAAGAGCAGGATTGCATTTTGCCAAAGGTGATTTAAAGATGAACCAACCTATTATCATTGAAAGCATTCTTGGCAGCACTATGACGGTTGAAGTTGTCGAAGCCGTTGACTTTCATGGATTTCAATCGGTTATTCCCAAGGTTACGGGATCGGCTGCTTTTATAGGGAAAAATGAATTTTGGTTTGACAAAAATGATCCTTATCGTAAGGGATTTATATTTAGATAAAAAGGGCAACATCTAGTAAGACACTGCCCTCATCATAACTAATTTCTATAAACTTCAATCAAAGAGTACTACAATTAAATCTACGAAGTCTACAAAATTCAATATTTAGAGTATCTCTAAAATTTCTATAAACTGAAAAACGAGGCTTTATGGACCATGCCTTCCTAAAAAACAACTCATTTAACTTGTTAAACTCATTATTTTTGGTTCGTCAGAACCCTAAATTATTGATTTTCAGAATAAAATAATTTTTAAACATACTCTTAAAAAACCAATGTTCACTACTTAATTTTTGCCGTACCGGTCGGGTTGGTAGCTACAGCATTGTTATCCATAGAAAGCAAGCTGTGATCCATAGCATCCGTAGCCGTCATTCCTACCAATGGTTTAAGGGTAAAAGGATTAGGACTATTGTCTGGTACCGGCTCTACAGATACTACTACAGTAGCACCTCTCAAGTCGGTTGGGAAGGTCAATCCTGCCGGTGCGTTGATCAAAAAGTCTTCTCCAGGATACGCAGGCCCAGGAGATGACCCGCTAAAAGGTGCAGAATCATCCGCTCCTGTAGCAGTCAAAAATGTACCTGTGGTGACTGGTGTGCCATCAATCACCGCCCAACCTTCGTAGGCCCATCCAGCAGGAAGAGGTGGCAGGTCCAATGCCGGACCAGGTCCTGTAGCTGGATCCAAAAACCATACACCACTATTTTCGTTGGTATCGTCGCTATCGGTTGGCGTTGCTAAGATGTATCCTCCGGTCGCAGACGTAAAATCAGTATTAATAGCTGCAGGGTGTGAAACAGTCAAACTAGCACTATTCGCACTAAAGTCACCCGCCAGGATATGTACATCACTTGGTGCCGGATCCGGATCTGGTGAAGGCTCAATGGTGAGAATAAATGCCGTGGCAACTTCTAAATCCTCCTGATCCAATTCGAATGACGATCTTGAAAGGGCTCCATTGCTATCTACCGTAAATACTCCTGTACTTTTTGGACTTCCGTCAACCATAATCCAACCTTCATACGCATAATTACTTCCTAAATCTTCCAGTCCTGAAAATGTTAGATTTAATTGATTGTTTGTCGCTTCATCATCTCCACATGATATCATAATCAGTGCAAATGCTGCAATCATTAATTTTAAAAAGTTATTTGTCATTGTAATTCTACTTTTGTGAAACAATTCCCCGTGAATCGATTTGAATTCACTTTTTCCGTTTTTCGAAATTGTCTCATGATTTAAAAATTGAAGAAGCTGGAATTAAAAGTTCATACCAGCTTCTTCAGTATGTTTATTTTGTAATCATTATTCTCTTGGTTATTGATCTTTCACTTGACGTTACCCGTATCAAGTAAATACCGTTAACCATCGAATCAAAATCAATTCTTGTACTCCCAGAGTTGTTGTATAGATTCTGAGTACGAACCAATCTTCCTTGTACATTGAAGACATTTACCTTTGCATCTTCTGCCAAATCGGTATACTCTAGCGTAACAAATTCAACTGCAGGGTTTGGATAAATTCTCACATCGTTGGCATCGATCTCAGTAGTTGAAGTCACTGCACATTCTGCATTATCCTGAATTTCAACCTCAATGAAGTTCTCAGAAAGTGATGAACATGATCCTGTGATTTCGTCCAGTGTACTGCCTATTTCAATACCTTGAGCATATCCAAGTCCATGTATTCTAGCGATTCCAGGCTCCATGTTTTCAAAATTTATGGAAGGAGTCATGTATGGCGCTCCCATGATTTCGTTGTCTTCATTGGTCACGATGTATGCATAGAAATCACCACTTCCCGTTGTATTCAACTCAACGATATCATCGTCCCCATCACCTGGACATGCAACAGTACTACTTTCTGTACTTATCGTACCTCCAACTATTCCCTCTGCTCTAAATATTGAAATGAAGTTTGAAGAGACAGATCCACATGCTATATCAAGTGATGAGATCGATTCTCCCTGCACAGGTGTAGTTTCACCATTCGAAGACCATCCCCAGATGTGACATTCGCCGGCAGGAGCTCCGCTCAAATCCAATGTTGGGCCATCTGCAGTATTATGGAATTCAAGGATATTGTCATTGTCATCAGTAATAATATACCAGTAGCCAAGTGCAGTAGCTGTCGTCTCATGCATCACATCAAATACGATGTTACCTACGCAGTATGTAGCCGTATCTTGACCATTTTCTAGAGCAACGATACCTCCATCGGCAGATTGCCTGGTAACAGTAATCGCATTTGATAACGCAAAACATCCTTCCAAATCATTAGCATTTAAGCCAACTTCTACACCAGAAATGGATTCGTACGTAACGTACCAAATCAAGCATACTCCATCGCCAGCTCCATCCAAATCAAATGGTCCCATTGGTGGTAAGGCCAAAATAGTTCCTGCGTCATCGGTGATCACCCAAGCACTGTTGTTGCCGTCTCCACCTTCTACATCAACATTAATTGGATCTGCTTCACCATCTACACAGATTGTAGTTTCATCTAATGTGGAGATCACCGCAGCTTCCAATTCTTCCGCTCTGTTGATTCGTATGAAGTTTTCAGAAATTGCCTCACACGTGCCATCGGTTAGCGTAGAAATATTTTCTCCCATTACCGGAGCATCTTCTCCTTTTTGCGACCATCCCCAGATGTGGCACTCTCCCGGAGGTGCTGCACTCAAATCTAATGTTGGTCCGTCTTCGGTATTATGTGCAACTAGAATATTGTCATCCGCATCCGTAATGATGTAATAGTAGGGTAGATTATTTGCAGTTGTTTCGTGGGTTACATCGATTACGATATCACCAGCGCAGTACGTACCTTCGCTTCCGCCAGTTGCAAGTTCTACAGTACCTCCATTGGCAGCTTCTCTATAAACTGTTATTGGATTCGAAAGTCCGAAACATCCTTGCAAGTCATTTGCATTCAAGCCTACTTCTACACCAGAAATGGATTCATAGGTTACATACCAGATCAAACATACACCTTCGCCGGCTCCATCCAAATCAAATGGACCCATCGGCGGTAAAGCCAATATTGTTCCCGCTTCATCTGTAATCACCCATGCACTATTACTTCCAGTTCCACCTTCTACAGCAACATCAATTGGGTCGCCCTCACCATCTACACAGATTACAGTATCGTCTTCTGTAGATATAGTAGCCGCCTCAATCTGCTCTTCTCTATTGATTCTAATAAAATTCTCAGATATGGATTCACATGTACCATCAGTAAGTGTTGAAATATTTTCTCCCATTACAGGAGCATCTTCTCCTTTTTGTGACCACCCCCAGATGTGACATTCTCCCGGAGGCGCAGCACTCAAATCCAAGGTTGGTCCATCTTCGGTATTGTGTGCAACGAGGATATTATCATCCGCATCGGTTATAATATAATAGTATGGTAAATTCTCCGCTGTCGTTTCGTGGGTTACATCGATTACAATATTACCTGCACAGTAGGTTCCTTCTGTTCCACCCGCAGCAAGTTCTACAGTTCCTCCATTCGCAGCTTCTCTGATAACTGTAATGGGGTTCGATAGAGCAAAACATCCTTCCAGGTCATTCGCATTTAATCCTACTTCAACTCCTGATATTGTCTCATAGGTAACATACCAGATTAAGCATACTCCTTCTCCAGCTCCATCCAAATCAAATGGTCCCATTGGTGGTAAGCCTAAAATCGTCCCAGCCTCATCAGTAATTACCCATGCGCTATTGCTTCCAGATCCACCTTCCACAATAACATCAATTGGATCACCTTCTCCGTCTACACAAATGGTAGTGTCATCTTCTGTAGATAGGGTTGCAGCTTCTGCACTTTCCAATCGAATAACTCGAATGAAGTTTTCAGAGATCGCTTCACAAGTGCCATCTGTCAGAGTAGAGATGTTTTCTCCCATTACCGGAGTGTCCTCTCCTTTTTGTGACCATCCCCAGATATGACACTCCCCCGGAGGAGCAGCACTAAGGTCTAAGGTTGGTCCATCTTCAGTATTGTGTGCAACCAGAATATTGTCATCCGCATCAGTTATAACGTAATAGTAGGGTAGATTTTCCGCCGTGGTTTCATGTGTTACATCGATAACAATATCACCCGCACAATATGTACCTTCTGTTCCACCTGTGGCAAGCTCCACCGTTCCTCCATTAGCAGCTTCGCGAATTACAGTTATTGCATTGGATAGTACAAAGCATCCTTCCAGATCATTTGCATTTAATCCGACCTCTACTCCTGAAATGGATTCGTAGGTTACGTACCAGATCAAACATACTCCTTCACCAGCTCCATCCAAATCAAATGGACCCATCGGTGGAAGACCTAAGATATTTCCAGCCTCATCGGTGATTACCCAAGCACTATTGCTTCCAGTTCCTCCCTCTACATCAACATTTATTGGATCACCTTCTCCATCTACACAGATCGTAGTATCGTCCGTCGTAGAAATATTCGCCCCTTCTAATTCAACTCTATTGATCACAAGGAAATTAGAAGAAATCGATTCACAGTCTCCATCATTTAAGGTTGAAATGTTTTCACCCATTACTGGTAGCGCTTCGCCTTTGTATGACCATCCCCATACATGACAAGTTCCAACAGGAGCTCCACTCAAATCAAGTGTTGGTCCGTCTGCTGAATTGTGATAAGCTAAAATATTGTCGTTATCATCCGTAATAACATACCAGTAAGAAAGGTTATTTGCAGTGGTTTCATGCGTAACGTCAAATACAACATCACCTGCGCAGAAGTTTGCTTCCGTTCCACCCATTGCCAATTCAACCAATCCTCCATTTGCAGCCTCTCTATATACGGTTATTGGATTTGACAACGCAAAACATCCATCTAAATCATTAGCATTCTCACCCATTGCCAAACCTTCAACATCGTCGTAGGTCAAATACCAGATTAAACAAACTCCTTCACCTGCTCCATCTAAGTCAAATGGGCCCATTGCTGGAAGAGCTAGTATTGTTCCAGAATCATCCGTAATCACCCAAGCACTGTTTGCTCCATTGCCACCGTCTACAGCGACATCGATTGGATCAGGATTACCATCTACACAGATTACAGTATCGTCTGTGGTAGAAATCGTTGCTGCCTCGGCCATACAATCTACATCACAGTCCAATCTATTAATGGTAACAAAATTTTCAGAAATATCACCGCATTGCGGATCGTCTAAGGATGAAATTGGTGCGCCAACCACTGGTTCTGGAAGATTTGTTTCACTCCAACCATAGATTCTACAAACTCCTGGAGGAGCTCCATTGATGTCAATCCATCCTCCATTATCAGAATTGAACCATGCCAAAATGTTGCTATTATCATCCGTAACTACAAACCAATAGGTGTGGAACGTCGATGTTTCAAAATTAAGATCAAAATCAATTTCACCAGCACATCCTTCATAGTAAGTCTCTCCAGTATCAAGCATAATAGTACCCCCATCTGGATTCTCTCTGAATACCGTGATAAAATTATCAGATAATTCTTCGCAATCTTCGCCCACCAATGTACTTATTGGCTGACCAAATACGGGTGTCGTTGTTCCGATACTATTCCATCCCCATACTCTACAAATTCCTGCCGGAGCAGCCGATAGATCCAACGTATTGGTAGTTGAAGCATCAACCCATTCTAAGATAATATTATCTTCATTAGTAATTACATAGAAGTAATCAAAGTATACATTTTCTGTGGTATTATCCACTTCTATGACAATGTCTCCCGGGCAACCTGCATATATGGTTTCTCCGTTTGCAAGCGATACTGTCGCACCATCCACCGCATCTCTTATTACAGTTATGCTATTGGATAAATCAAAACATCCTTCCAAATCTGCAGCATTCATACCCACTTCTGCTCCGGTAAGACCATCTTCAAAACTCAAATGCCAAATCAGGCAAATGCCAGGTCCTGCACCATCCAAATCAAATGGGGGTGCCGGCGGAAGAGCCAAAATATTCAAATCTTCATCTGTGATTACCCATGCAGAGTTTGCACCTGAGGCACCAGTCAATGAAACATCAATTGGATCCCCTGTCCCATCTACACAGATCGTAGTTGGGTCGTTTGTAGAAATCATTCCTCCTTCCGGGTCATTTCGCACTACGGTAACAAAATTATCAGAGAGCATAAGACAGCCTTCAAGATCATCCAAATTCGAGCCCATGGCTAAGCCGGTCACCATTCCATAATAACTTACATGGTAGATTCTGCATGTACCATCTCCTGCTCCATCAAAGTCAACCACATGTGGTGCTGGTGGAAGACCTAAAATATTTCTTTGATCATCGGTTACGATCCATTGGTTGGTTGTACCCTGATTGCCACTTATGGTTACGTCTCCTACTGGAATATTATCCGCTTCTCCGTCACCTACACAGAATTCATATGGTCCTCCAGCAATCGTGCCTCCTATTGGCTCATTTCGCACTACTGAAACAAAATTATTTGATAACTCAAGACAGCCTGTAAGATTGTCGAGATTCATTCCCATTGCCAGTCCAGTGATCGTACCATAGTAACTTACGTGATAAATACGGCATACACCACCGCCTGCACCATCAAAATCAACTGCATCTGGTGAAGGAGGAAGTCCTAAGATATTTCTTTGATCATCCGTTACTATCCATTGATTGGTAGCTCCCTGATTGCCACTTATGGTTACTTCTCCAACCGGAATATTATCCGCGTCTCCATCACCCACGCAGAATTCGTAAGGTCCTCCGTCGATTGATCCACCAAGAGGCTCATTTCTTACTACGGTGACAAAATTGTCAGAAACTTCAAAACATCCTTCTAAATCGTCAAGGTTCATGCCCATTGCAAGTCCCGTGATGGACTCATAATAACTGACATGATACACTCTACAGGTTCCACCCCCGGCACCATCAAAATCTACAACATCTGGCGATGGTGGAAGACCTAAGATATTTCCCTGATCATCCGTAACTACCCATTGATTGGTAGCTCCTTGATTGCCACTTACTGTTACCTCTCCAGCTGGAATGTTATCCGCTTGTCCATCTACACAAAATTCATATGGCCCTCCAGTTAGTGTTCCGCCTAATGGTTCATTTCTAACGACGGCAATACTGTCTGAAAGATCAAAACATCCTGTGATGCTATCTAATACACCTCCAACAGTATCACCCATGACGACACCATCATATCTCATATACCAAATAAGGCAAACACCTGGTCCCGCACCATCCAAATCAAAAGGAGGAGCTGCAGGCTTAGCCAGGATCAAAAACGTATCGTTTGTAATAATCCATTGAGCATTAGCCCCTTCCGCATCTTCAACCTCTACGTCTATTGGGTCAGGAGTGCCGTCTACACATATTGTGGTTTCATCGTCTGTAGAAAGCGTACCACCATCGGGCTGATTTCTTACGACAGTGATAAAATTGTCAGACTCTGCAAAGCAACCCATTACATTATCGAGGTTCATTCCCATTTCTAATCCGGTCAAGGTGCCATAGTAACTCACATTGTAGATATAACACATACCTCCGCCAGCACCATCAAAATTCACAACATCTGGTGAAGGGGGAAGGCCCAATATATTTCTTTGATCGTCTGTTACGACCCATTGGCTTGTTGGACCTTGATTACCGCTTACCGTGACATCTCCCATTGGAATGTTATCCGCTTCTCCATCACCAACGCAAAACTCGTAAGGTCCACCCGCTAGCGTTCCTCCTAATGGCTCATTTCGCACTACTACAACAAAATTGTCAGACTCTGCAAAGCAACCCGTTACATTATCCAAGCTCATTCCCATTTCCAATCCCGTCAATGTACCATAATAGCTCAAATGATAAATATAACATGTACCTCCACCGGCGCCATCAAAATTTACAACATCCGGTGATGGCGGAAGGCCTAATATATTTCTTTGATCATCGGTTACGACCCACTGGTTGGTCATTCCTTGATTACCGCTTACCGTTACCTCACCCACTGGGATATTGTCCGCTTGACCATCTAAACAAAATTCATAAGGACCACCCGTAAGTGTTCCTCCTAATGGCTCATTTCTTACTACGGTGACAAAATTGTCGGATTCTGCAAAGCAACCCGTTACATTATCCAAGTTCATTCCCATTTCCAATCCGGTCAAGGTGCCATAATAGCTTACATGATAGATATAACACGTGCCTCCACCGGCGCCATCAAAATTTACAACATCCGGTGATGGCGGAAGGCCCAATATGTTTCTTTGATCATCGGTTACGACCCACTGGTTGGTCATTCCTTGATTACCGCTTACCGTTACCTCACCCACTGGGATATTGTCCGCTTGACCATCTACACAAAATTCATAAGGACCACCCGTAAGTGTTCCTCCTAATGGCTCATTTCTTACTACAGTGACAAAATTGTCGGATTCTGCAAAGCACCCCGTCACATTATCCAAGTTCATTCCCATTTCCAATCCGGTCAAGGTGCCATAATAGCTTACATGATAGATATAACACGTGCCTCCACCGGCGCCATCAAAATCTACCACGTCTGGAGTTGGAGGTAAACCCAATATATTTCTTTGATCGTCTGTCACCACCCATTGGCTGGTCATTCCTTGGTTACCGCTTGCTGTAACTTCACCTATCGGAATATTGTCGGGAATTCCATCTACGCAAAACTCATACGGCCCTCCTGTAAGCGTCCCACCAAGAGGTTCATTTCTTACTACTGTAATTTCGTTTGATAGATCAAAACAACCTGTCAAATCCGTAATATTGTTTCCAACTGTATTTCCAGCCAGTGTTCCATCGTGTCTGATGTACCAAATCAAACAAGTGCCACCACCCGCTCCATCCAGATCAAACGGACCTCCGGCAGGAGTCGCAAGAATATTATTTGCATCATCGGTTATTATCCAGGCAAATTCTGCGCCTGATGATCCACTTACCGTTACGTTGATAGGGTCTGGAACTCCATCCACACAAATCGTCGTTGGATCTGTGGTAGAAATCATTCCTCCATCTACTGAACATTGTGAATAACCGATTTGGCCGATAGCTAAAATGGCTATCAAAACGATTGTAATCTTTTGTAAAATGATTTTCATTAGATTTTGAATTAAGGTTAATAATTAGGCAATACTCTAACTGTCCATCTCACGCTGGAGATAGATAGCTTTGGGCGAATATTATAATTGAAATACTGACTGCTCGTCAGGCTTTACGGGATGTTTTTGCCTTTGGGCAACGACATACTCATTTTGTTGTTAAATCTATTTTTCTTTATAAATATGACATAGCTATCCAGTGCGCACGCTGAACAGCTTACGTCATAATGGTGTTAATTTCCTTAATTTATTGGGTGTTGAACTTAACTGCTACTTGTACTCCTGAGCTATACACATTTACAAGACCTGCTCCGATTCCTGTCAAAGGAAATTGAAGATAGGGTTCAACCTGTAAAGAAGTTTTAACCGATAATACTTTTTGATATCCAATTGCTAATCTGCCAACTCCGACAAGATGTGTATTTTCATCTTGTTCTATAACTTCTTCAATTCTATTCGGTGGAGCTGTCAATGCATCATATTCAAATCCATACCATTCTGAGTGCATCATATAACTGCTAATGCCAAGATCGGCAAAGAATCCGCTATTTCTATATCCATTGACATAATAGGCAAGGGTTAAAGGAATTTCGATCACACCACACTTTGCATCCATGCTCATAGGTTCGACATCCTGATTCCAACCACCATCCATAGTGTATTCAGCGCCGGCACCCTTGTAGATCTTTCTACTATAAGCTATACCTGCACTCAATTCAAAATTATTCGAAAATTGGTAACCAAATCTGGTGCCGAGACTCCAGCCTGTTTTTGATTCATTGAATAAGCCCACTGATGACCACTCTGGATTCGCAAATAATGTAAGAGCAAATCTATTCCCTGTATTGAAGCTGATTGGACTTACAGTAGTTTGCGCAATTTCCAACGCTGATCCATCTGGGAGATTTTGTTTAGCTTGGAATGATTCCAAAGCTTTAGTTCTTAGGAATGGAATCAACAATACATCTTTCTCTTGATTCTCGACTACAGGTATTTGCGGTGAGGGAATCTCATTCACAGTCTTTTCCTGCTTGCTTTTATTTTCTAATGCCACTTTTTCAGCCTCAGGAGTTTTTGTTTCCGAGTTAATACTGACAATCTCATTACCCATAAGATTGCCAGTATTCTCGGTTTGAAAACTGTTTTGAGCACCTATATTACTACGACTCTCTTTAGAGTCCGTGGCGATATATTCATTTGATATGGTAGTATCGTCAATAGTTTTTTGAGATCCCAATGCGTCACTGATATCTTGGGTTGGTAATGCCTTTTCAGATGCATTATTTGACTTGTTATCTACTAATTCTAGAGTTTCTAATGATTGTTCTGATGCTGCCACCTCAGACAAACTATTTCTTTCATTTGAATTCAAATAAACGTACGTGCCGGCAACAAACGCTATCAAAAGCAAGCCTAAAATGAAAAAGCCAATTCTTCTTCTGCGATCACTTTGATCCAGCTTTTCTTCCATCAAAGCCCATGCATCCGGATTGTACTCGAACTCATGTCTTTCTGCTCCTTCTCTAAAAAGAGCATCCATCTCATTGGGATTAAAATCAGGCATGCTGCAATTTTAGTTGTTGGGTAATCATATCTCGCAGTTGCGCTCGAGCCTTCGATAAATTGGACTTAGAGGTTCCTACGGATATATTTAGTGTCTTTGCAATTTCGTCGTGTTTGTAACCATCGATGACATACATATTGAACACAGTTCGATATGCTGTAGATAGCGATTGTACCAAATTGATCAATTCTTTATAGCCTATTCTACTTAAAATATCTTCTCGATCTGATATATGTTTAGCATCTTCTATCTGCGACTTCATTTGCAATTGTTTTTGTTTCTTCATGTAGTCAATGGATGTATTCACTACTATTTTTCTGAACCAGGGTTTAAAATCATATTGATCATTGTATTTCTGTATCCTGGTAAAAACTTTCATAAAACTGTCATTCAACACATGAATGGCTTCATCTTCCTTCTTCACATATCGTATACTGATACTCATGCCATATGCGTAAAACAGCTTGTATAACTCATGTTGGCTATTTCGATTTCGTTTTTTACAGCCTTTTAAAATATGTTGAAGGTTTTCCTCCATTTTTGAGCTTCGATTATCAGTTTTAGATTCAAATGAAAAACAAAGTACACTCCCCTATACCATACGTTGTTCTTAAAGGTTGCCTTGGGGTTGGGAATTATTGTCAAAAATAAATAGAAATTTTTAATTCGCGTGTCAAGCATTAGACATAATATATTGATCTTAAGCATTTTATATTCTCTAATTTATTTCAAAAAGATTTCAAAAAGATTCTTTCTCAAAGTCAATAATCTAAGAGTATCTATAAAAATCCAGTGTCTAAGTTCAAAAGAGATGGAAAATATGCAGGCTTCGAGCTAAACTTGTAAACTTAAATCCCTTTGAATGAAATGCTTTTTAAATAAGAGTATAAATTTCCATTTCCAATCATTTATGATTGATCATGCGCTTAATGCTTACTCCCAATATTCCAACATCCCCGAGCAATATTTAGAATTTTTAGTCATTCGGAATGGAATAGCTTGTAGTATATCAGAGATATCTTCTTCAATTTCTTCATCGTACTTTACCTCAAGAATAATGGCCTCATCCTGAATCGGAAAAGGATCAATCGAATAATTATTTATTCCAAAATAATTAAGAGATCGATCAATCGTAATCCTTACCCTATTGTCAAACGACTGAAGATACGTCCGTAGATATTTTATCAACACCACCGGAACAGCCGATTTTTCTTGCAATTGTCTTATGCTCAAACTTTCTCTCAAACCTCTCGGAGTATTGATAAAGGAATCCATCTGAAATAGCTCCTTATATCCAAGCATATTTTCCTTTATCTTTTTTTCCAAAATGGGCTTTTTCAACTCCTCCAAACTATCTCCGTACCATCGCAGCCTGTATTTGAAACGGTTGGAAATACCACTTAGATTATCGTTCAGAGCATTGAAGTCAAGGTCATCTAGATAGATGCTGTTGACCCACCGATCCCCATAAGACTTTCTGAATGCTCCTGCAATGGACATTATTTTCTGGTATACCTGTTGGTATTCTATATTTTCTATTCTATATTTTCGTTCATACCGCACTACTTCATTCTTTTTTTGGTATGATTGATAATCAACTTAGCCTTGGGCGATAAGATATAGCCGAGTTTTCCTGAATCTTCCGCATTTACAATGGTCACTTTTGTGTAAGGTTTATAATCACCTGTGACTTGAATATCCCGAAAACTTGCTTTTCCTTTGTACCCGTCAAATCGAACATCCGAATGATCGGATACCACCAAAGATTCCCGACAATTTTGAAATGCTATAGTATTTATTCTGGTAAGGGCAAAATCATCAATATCGATAGCCTTTCCATTGCAATCTTTGAATTGAATACGCTCTCCTTTTATATTTCCGCCAACTTGTTTGATACCCCCTTTACCATAGTTCGTAATCAACAAGTCCTCAATCTTTCCTACGGAATAATAAGATTGAACAGCGGTGCCAGCATTATTTGCAAATGAGCAATTCCGCAATTCATATTCAGAATTATTCAACTTTAAATCCACAGGTGCATCTGTATCACTCCAAACACAATTTTCGAAAAAAACGTTGGATTCATCTATTTGAACTGCAGCATCCAAACCTACATTCCCATGCTTGTATGAAGATAGATTCTTGAAAATACAGTTCAAGAATTGATTTTCGTTATTGCTTTTTGACAACACCATTCCAGACCCCATTCCACCGTTTCCTTTGAAGAGTATCGGCGCAGTCGGGCTTCCAAAGGCATTTATACTCCCCTCTATGCGTATATTACCACCCTTTTCGAATTGAAGTACCGTACCAGATGGAATGGTAACAGACTCTTCCTTCTTAATTATATAGGCTTTGTCAATAATAATATTTTTCGTCGTCGGTGTATAATTCAATGCACTAAATTCAAATTGGCCCGATTGCGATAAACTGACATATTTATCTCCTGATTTTAATCGATTTCTCGGAAATATATTCTTACTCACTTTGTGATAAAAAATTGAATCCACACCAAGGGTTTGAAATATAATTTCTTTGGGATTATGTGCACATTCCATTTCATACGTCCTTAAGGAAGAGTTTGGAGAATAGCCATTCATAATAATTGGCTTGTCAAGCATCCATTTCCCTTTCGATGAAGTGTAGCCAAGAACCTTCAGCGGAAAATAATGAAAGCTTTGGAGGTGTACATTTCTATTGGATGGATCTCGATACGACTTTAGGGATACGTTTGTTAAGGGAAAAAGTTTTGCTCTGGTGTACTTTGCTTTTTTGAATTGACCAAAAAAGTCGTATACATAATCTTTATAGATCGTATCGGTATTGATGTAGTCGTTGCGTATTTTTATTCCAAATTTCAACTCGTCAAATCTTCTCTTTAAATAATCAGGATCCGTAAATTCCACCACATATTGCATATATTTTTCGAAGAATGTTGAATCAGCAAAAAGGCGAACCATGTAATTGCTACCCGTCATGGATCGTTCGTGAATATTTTCTCCATTCTCCCACTGACCGATAGGTCGCCAATCTTCATTGATCTTGGGCATATTGCTGCCGTAAAAATCATAACCGACGGGTTCTAGCAATCCCGAAACCGGATTAACATAAAATCTAATGTTTGTCAATAATTGAGCATGTGTACCATGCCCAATTTCGATAAGCGCATAATATTTAGCCATTCGATCTATGTCAAAAACCTCATCCACTGCCTTTCCCTTAAACAGGAAATAATAAAGTTGGTCATGGCCGTATTGATACAAATCTGCAAAAGATTTTTGATTGTCATTCTCTTTATTGAACAATTCCATTTGGGTGGATGGAACCCAATTGTATTTCTTTAAGTCCCCTTTAATGTTTTCCCAAAATCCATTGTCGTTGTGTTTGATAATAGGAGCTACCAAACGTTTATTTTCTTCCAGCATTTCATTTTCGAAGTGGTGTTCGTATGCAAATATGCCCATGTCTTTTGTATTCACTTTTAGGCGTAAAAAGTCCGTATTAGGCGATATGATACCCTCTTTCTTCATCATTTGGTGCATGACCCATTCTGCAAGATGAGAACGGGCTGCGCTGTAATGCACCGAGAATTTTTTCATTTGATTCCATCGTTCATCGCCTTTCAATTCGATACGATAGGACCATCTTTCGCCAGACAAGTGATCCATCAAATCTCCTTTGAGTCGAACTCTGCAAGCCATGGTCATAGAATCTAACCGCATATCTGCATCCACCAAATCTGCCCGGGACGAAATGAGCAGACCTCTTTTCCTTGCCGCATCTCTTTTATCCTTTATTTTTTGAAAATTAACCTTATTTATTTGTAATTCAACTTCTGAAAATTCAACTACCTCTACTCTCGTACTATCAAATTCTTTGACCCTAATACTAAAGTCATCGAAATACGATGGTCCTTTTCCTGAAGCCATGTAGAGATAAATCTTCTACACCGCCTTTTCCTCCAACTTGGGTATAATAAATCGAGTTGAATATTCTCCCCACTCTTTTTTTGAGGGAATATCTGAAGAAAAGTAGTGTTTATGATTACTGGATAAAACAAATTTCAGTTTTGTTCTTTCTCCATTCTTAGTGGCTGCGGACACTTCCAATGTGTCAAACGATTTTAGATTTTCCAGGTCCGTTATAAGAGCAAATCGTTGTCCTTCTCCACATTTACAACTTGAACTGCCTGAATATGAGGTAGAGCTTGTTTTTTTACATTGCGTCCTGAAATTTACATTAGGTGTGATGAACTCACCTTCCTCAAACTTCTCTGCATCGCAAAAATAGGTACTTCGTAATTTGTCCTCGTTTGGGGCCTTTTTCTTTTTGGGTGAAAATAAAAAATATACAACGCCAAGCAGCGGAAGTAATAGCAGCCATCGAAACGGAATGGGTTTTCTTTGGGTTTTAATTCTCATGATAGCATTTTTATGGAAGCGACCAACCCCATCCCAACCCAAACAATCCACATCCAATTGGAATAAATAAAGGACACCCATGAATCATCCACAATTTTTTTCAGTTTCGAATATTTTGGTGTCTGATCTTGCATGAGCCCTGGAAAATTCTCAAATAAGGCCTGTTTTAGTAGTGAATTAAACAATTCCATCGATTGTTTTTCGCTTTCTGTGGCGTCTGTATAGCGAATTTCATTTAACTCAAGTTCCAATTCGGTAAAACACTGAAAAGGAAAACTGTTGTTCCGTACAAAATCGAGGGTTATCGTCGCCAAAGCTGATGAACTATCCGAAATGTAAAGTCTTTTCCTCGTTTGAGTCAATGAAAGCGACTGCACCATATCTTTGCTGGTTGTATTATACTTTCTTAAATAATAATCCAACTCATCCCGATTCTTCTTTTTGATGTATCGCAGTAGTGGATGTCGGGTCAAATAATCATTACTATTCATCGATTTTTTTACGTCGAATTTAATTTCGTTTCTGGCAACTCCATCTTCTTCCAAAGGTGTCTTCAATTGAACCAGCACCTTGATCAATTCGTTATTCAAAAACCTTTTCCTATATCTCAACCCTACATCCTTTTGAAACAAGTGAAAAGCATCATCATCAAAGTATACATCCAAAAAATGCTCTATGGAAACATTTGTAGTTAATACTTCCTCATGATTTATCTTTTCCATAATCTCACCTTCTGAAATAAAACTCCATAAACGATCCGCAATTTCGTTTGGCACGTTCAATTTGTACTCACTTTCAATCCTGAAATCGGATTGCGCAAGAATTGAGGAGGCAAAAAACAAAAATAGAAATGGGAGTAACCGCGAAATCATCCTGAGACATTCTTATTATCTACAAAAGATACCTCCATATCCGGTGACAATTCCATCAGCGCATCTTTGATCGCTATGATTTGGCCAACATCCTTGGCTTCAAGTGTATAGGAAAGGTATAGTTTTTCCTTATCCTGACTCATTCGCTTCAAATCAACGATTTGTAATCCAGACAAGGTTGCGTTGATACGCTCTACTTCAATTTGAGGGGTAGTAATCGAAAGTTGCATCTGATTTTTATTACGAAATCCACTTGATTTTTTGGTCATTTTAGTAATAATGAGAATAGACATAATCAACACAAAAGCCAGGATGGTAATTTCTGTTTGTTCTGCACCAGTTCCTAAACCAATGGCTATAACTAAAAACAAGTAGACCAGTTCTTCCGGTTCTTTAATGGCCGCCCGAAATCGAACAATAGAAAGTGCACCAACCAGTCCCAGAGATAAAGCAATGGAAGATTTTACAATGGTAATAATAAGCATTGTGGTCAATGCGAGAAGAATGAAGTTTTCTGCAAACTTGGATCGATTGCTCACACTACTTCCGTATCTTTTATAAAAAATGGAAACCAACCATGAAAGTAAGGCCGCTACCAATGCGTTGGTTAGAAAAATTTTAAGATCTATATCTTCAAATGTGTATTCGGCTATCAGATTACTAAAATCCATATAATGTTGTTGGTAATTGTTCTTTATGAGTGAAGTAAAGCACTTCTTCTCTCATCAAATTTAACGAAAAACAAATATTGTGATAATACTAACATAACGTTTTATTTCGCTCGAAAAAAGTTTAACGCGTCACTTCTATACTGAAAACGAAACTAAAATGACCACTTTAAAACGCATTACTCTTAATGCGGAGACAAAATTTTTATCCTGGAAACAATTTAAAAATACCAATTAAAATGATCTAAATCTGTTTGAGACAGGAAGAGAAGTATCCCTTCTATTTGCGAGACAGGTATTCCTAAAATTCATAGCCATAGCTCCATAGACGAATAGAGCAGATAAGATATATTTCAATGGGTTGTAAGGAAATTTACAATATGTAACTAATTCCATATTGGGATATTAAAAGTGCGCCTCACATGATGTTGACTACATCCAATTTGAAGCTATACAATGTGATATTTTCACCATATGTCGATGCGGACAATTCACGCCTAAACTTAAAACTTGCGTTCATGAAATCAATTTACTCACGTTTACTGGAGTAAATAAATTGCGCAATTGACATTTCATTAACTATTAAATTTTTAAATCATGAAAAATATATTTCAATACAGATTAACCAGCGCAATTAAGTATTTATGGCTTCCATTCCTTATTGGTATAATCTTTATCTCTTGCAAGGATGAAGATGCTGAGATATGGCCGGAGAACCCATATATTATGAAAGGGCTCAAACACAATGAACTATTAGATAATTTCGAAAGTGAGTACGGAGAAGAATTTGGACAAATTCAAAATACTCTTGAAGCCGAAGAATTTATCCTTGACAAAATGTTCGGGGATAACATAGAACAGGGATTTATTGAACTTTCGGAAGCAAAAACTCTATTGGGTTTGGGAATGGATGAAGCATTGTCAAGTTACGATTTTACAAACACTTCGGTACTGTGCAATCTTTTCAATTCTTCATCGACAATAAAAAACATTATGTGTCCAACGCTTGAAACGTTAGTATTACTGGATGGAAATGAGCAGAATGAACAAATTCATTCAGTAATAAGAGAAGCAGAAATTGATTTAATGAAAACTTCTCAAGATGAAGAACTACATGCGTCCGCAATGTTTTTTCTAGCAATCACTGCAGCCTCTGCAGATCGAAATAAAGCCTTCAAATCTTCAGACAAGCCTAAATGGTGGAAAGTCGTTCTTTCTGACGGAGCCGGAGCAGCACTTGGGTTCATAGGAGGTGGTGCAGCTAGCGTTCCTTTAGCAGCAACTTTTTCCGGGGCTGTTCTTAGAACAGATTAAGAGACAAACCACGAACAAATAAAATTAGTAATACATGTGTCCGCAAAAATTGCGGGCACTTTTAATCTACTTGTAATGACCTTTGTTTGATTTAGAAACAATAAATAATCTAATGACCATCTTGTGGAATTCTTCTTTCTTCTAATTTATTTCTCATAAAGAAAAGTATCCCAAAACAAACGATCAATATTCCTGGTAAGATGGCAATATTATCCAGCGTATTTTGTCCGGCTGCCAGATTTACAGCCTCCTCTGATAATCCTTGAGCAGCGGCTAATGCTTTTTCCTTATCCAACCATCCTCCGATAACGGGCAGAGAAAATCCTGTAATAAGCATGCCCGCTCCGCCAATAATGGACATTCCCAAGGCACCTGTCTTATCGCAGTATTCACTCACAAACCCTACCATTGTGGGCCAGAAATACATCACCCCGCACGAAAACAAAATTGCTCCCAAATACACCAAAGGGCCATTTGCAATGGATAATACACCCAAAGCAATAGTGGAAATGATAGCCGATATAAAAAGTACACCTATTGGATTAAATTTATGAATCACTGGACCCGCGAAGTATCTACCTACCGCCATTAAGCCTGTGACAATGGCTAAAATGATCAAAGGTGGTGCTCCGGCATTCTCCAATAGCGGCTGAATGAATTGGCCGGTTCCCAATTCCGTTGTAGCCGTTAGACCCATGCACACCAGCATAAAAATAAAAAGAGGTGAAAGCATGGAGGATATATTCTCAGAAATATTAGAAGCAATATTTTCTGCCTTCGGAAAACTCTGCCCCAAAATAAGGTATCCATAGATTATCGTCGGAATAAACATGACTGCGATTTGGGCTTGCCAACCCATGTCCAAACTGGTCATTGCTTGCGAAATCAAAGCACCGATTACAATACCCCCCGGAAACCATACATGAAACTTATTGAGCATGGTCGTCCTATTGGTCGTATACATATCGGCGATTAATGGATTACATGCGGCTTCTACTGCACCGTTCGCCACTCCTATTAAAAAGGTAGAAATCAAAAATGGAAGAAAGCTCGTAGACACAATGGTCAGCAACAAACCCAATAAGTGACAGATAAATGCCGCCCACATTAAAGGCTTAGGGCCAATCTTTGGATAAATTAATCCTCCCACAATCATTGAAAGCGGGAATCCTAAAAATGCCATTTGTGCCATTATTCCCAGTTCTCTATTGGTAAATGCGAATGTTTCTCCCAACTCATTCATTATACCCGCTCTTATTCCAAAGGTCATGGCTGTCACGGTAAGAGCTACACAAGAGGCTAAAAAAAGTTTAGATTTATTAATTGAAGCGTTTTCCATCAGGATATTAGTTAGTTAGTATTGTTTCTTTCATCAAAGGACCTGTAATATACACATAGTGTAAACATTACAAAAACTGAATTTAAAATTTGAAATCCGGTGCGCTTGCTTTTTGGTGATTTTCCGTCCGATTTCAATACAACTCATATTTTTTTTTCATTAATATGAAAAATGCTATTATAAATCTGACTGTAAACAAACTTGATACACTTGTTGCAAAAATGCAATGTGTTTTTTACTATGTAAATACTATACTTTTTTCACCTTTTGGCAAGGAATATGCCTTAGTAGATATGTTCAGATTATTAAGGAGAATACTTAAGCAATTTCGAATTAATATTGTTGGGCCGATCAACTGGGGGGTTAGATCGGCCCTTTTTATTTAAATATCTCTCTTGACATCCAAGAATCCAATATGATTGACGTAAATGTTGGAAATTCATCAGGCAACAACGGTCTGTATCTGGAATCATTGCACACACAATCCAAGACAAAACCATAAACTTTCGCAATTTCATCATGTATTGGCAGTAAATACCAGTTGATAGCCCACCAAGATTGGCCTTCTTCAAATAATCGGTAAGTGCTTGATTCTTAAATTGAAGCTCTTTTAGAAATTCATAGTCATAGCTTTGGAGACTAAGGAAATGGCCAAAAATCTATGGTTCAATGATTTGCTAAGGAATTAACAATAGGTTTTTAATTCTACTTTAGGACATTTCTAATGTAACCATCATGACGGCTAAGGATTGCAAAAGTCCACCTAGATGATAGTGTTAATATGGTATAATCTTAGTGAAATCTTAGTGTAGCTTAGTGCACGTGGTGGTTAATAGTCAACATCATACTTAGCTAAAAGACTAATGTCTCAAAGTAGAAGTGAAACACATATTCTAAATTAAATTTTACTTCATATTGATCATTTAATATGAGACACAACTATCTTTGTTGTATGCAAAACTCAAAACGATGCAGACTTCTTCCCTCATTCAAAACACCATAGATTTTGTTAAAAAAGAACTTGAAAATGCAGAAGGTGGACACGATTGGTTTCATATCGAACGCGTATATCGTAACTCAATCTTGATAGCCAAAACAGAAGAGGTAAATACAACGGTTGTAAGTTTAGGAGCTTTACTCCATGATATTGCCGATTCCAAATTTCATAATGGAGATGAGACCATTGGGCCAAGAATTGCCCGAAAGTGGCTCGAAAGTCAAAACGCTGATGAAAATATAATCAATCACGTTATTCAAATCATTGATAATATCTCCTTCAAGGGAGGGAATGTGGAACAAAAGTTTCGTAGCCCGGAACTGGATGTAGTGCAAGACGCGGATCGATTGGATGCCATAGGTGCGATTGGTATTGCACGTACTTTTAATTATGGTGGATTTAAAGATATGAAAATCTATGATCCCAACATTCTACCTCAATTAGGAATGACAAAAGAAGAATACAAAAAATCAAAAGCTCCAACGATCAATCACTTTTATGAAAAACTATTGTTGCTGAAAGATCGTATGAATACGAAGACAGGAAGACGATTGGCAGAAAAACGACATGCATATATGGAAGGTTTTCTGGAGCAATTTTATAAAGAGTGGAAAGGAGAGGTTTAAATTCTTAATCCCTTATTACCACAATCGTCCTGGCAAACCTTCCGTGCGTTGATATTCCCATCAAGAAATAATTTCCAGACAAAAAATCGTTCATGTTTATTTCTTTTTTAAATCGCCTTTTCAAACCGGAAAATGACTCTTCTAAGATAATTTGCTGATTACTATTGATAAGTCTCAATTTTAAATTTTCTATTGGAATGCGAGCTTCTATATCAAGTGTAAACGTACCGGAAGTTGGCATAGGATATATTTTTATTTCTGCCTCTGCTGCCAGATCGCTCACTGATATGGTAGGATCATTAATAACATGAATCGTTACTTGGTTGATAGCTTCGCTGTAGTCTTTTCCAACTCCAATACGATAAGAAAATGATGCAATTGATTCTTCATCTTGTGGTGACAAATACATAAGTGATGAAATATTTTCGGATAGGATAGTATCATTTGGCATCACTTCGCTCCCGTTTAAAAGCAATGAACCACTTTGCACTACATCTGTAATCCAAATTGAATGTAAGGTATCCATAGCATCATCATCAAAAAATGCAAATAAGGAATTATCAAACGTGTATGGCTCATTGACAAATATAGTGATCGATGTATCTGCCGAATATGGTAAGTTGTTTTGGATTTCGATATTTATTGTAATTACGTTTTCTGTTATACTATAATTTCTACCGTCTCCCACCTTAAACCTGAATTCGAATGTTCCCGACTCGTTATTTGGAGGGTTAAATACCATACTTGCAATAATTCCAGAAAGAATCGTGTCACCTTCCTGGATGGGATCACCATTCAATAAGAATTCACCAAAAGGGCCAATTTCGGTAATAATAATAGAGTGAAGGGTATCACCGATGTCGGTGTCATTGAAGTAAAAATCTTCATTGCTAAAAAAATAGGGAGCATTTATCGGTGCATCCAATTCTTGATCTTCGGATTCCGGAATTCCATTGGTTGTAATTAATTTGTATAAGACCCTGGAGGAAAAATACATGGATTCAATTTCACTGAAAGTAAGATACAATATCCCATTATCCTCAATTATCACTTTTAAAAAATTAATCGCTTCCAACGATGCAAGCTCGGGCATAACTTCTTTAAAAAGTACACCATCATACATGAACAGCTTTATTGAATTTTCCTGTGAATAGCTAACCAGCATCTTGTCCTCAAATACGGCATGATAGTTCAGAAACATTATTGTACTTGCTGGTAAAGGAACGATTTGCATAGTATTGGTCGCAACATCAAGCATGGCAAGACTAGCGGAAGCATTTTGATCTTGTATATTAAAATAAGGATTATTATAATTCACAAGAAAAGAATTGAACTCGTAACCCAAAGGTAGAGATACAGGCTGCAAATCACCATCCATGTACCAATAAAGGAACTCAGAACTCGAAAGATTATCTTTAAGCACGACATATGTGGCTTCATCCCAGATATTACTTACACGATCTATGGACAAATCAGCGGGAATAGTAATCTTAGAAAAACTCATTTCATCCACACTATAAACGTAAGAGTCGATTTCATCATTTTCATTTCTATACGATAAAAAGTATTCGTTTGAAACTGCATTTGCGCCATGATGTTTCACAAATTCCATATTTGGTGAAGGAGACAATTCGACAAAGGCATCTCCATCAAAAGTGTAAAGCGTTGAAGTGTTTGATGAATTACGTATCGAAAAGTATAAGAAGTCCTCACTTTTGAATTGTAAAGAAAATGATTCGGTATCTAAGGGCAATTCTATATTCTCAAGAGCCATCGTGTTATCAAAACTGTATAGATGGTTTCGATTCATTGAGTCTTTATAAATAAGAAGTAATTCGTCCTTGAATACAGCTAAATGGTCTTCTGGTAAAAGATTTTCCGGGTTAGTGATGATATAATCTATTCCATTTACTTGATAAACAAAAATTATATTCTCTAAAAACAAATCTGATTCACGAAGTAAGGGGTAATTCAAGTACGAGGTTTGGTACCATACATTTAAATATCCTTCTACTGGTAAAACGCGCTCAATGTAATTGCTATCGTTATCATGGCGATTCAGTACTACAGCATTATTGATATGTGAAGGAGACACAGCTATATAACTTTTCAAAGCATCTTTTCCGACAAAATGAGAACCTTCCCAGGCCGACATGGCACCTGTAATGTCTGTGTATTTATTACCATCGAAATGATAAGTATATTTGTCTTCACCAAAAAAACTGAAAAATAAATCCCCTTCACTACCACCCATGAATTTGTTAAGTCCCTCCGTTACATATGGGTTTTTAATTCTTTCGATTAATTGAGAATAGAGCGTGTTATTACTCAAAAGAAAAAGGATAGCAATTAAAATGTAGGTGATTTTATTTTTTACCATTGTTCGTGATTTAAATACATGGTTTTTAGTACAACAATAGACTTCCTGTAACAAACGCTTAAAATACTGCAATTAATCGAAACGGTCTGTAAAGTACCTGCATCAGGAATTTTCATAAAGCTCTTTGAAATGAAGCTTTTAAAAATAAACAGAATCCGTAGTTTAATAAGTGAGACTTAGCTTGATCCGTACACCTTAAGCGGAACCTTAAGGGTAAATCGATGGAAATCAAATGAAGCATTGTATTTTAAGATGTTTTGCTTCATTATTGGTTTTCTAATTAAAACGTACCTCTTTTTGGAAATACATGTACTTGGATAAATCCCTTTTTTTTGAAGAATCGCTGGAAATGGGCAAGGCTACGTATAATCATCCCCATTTCGAACTGGTATGAGCTGAGTCATCTCCTCATCCTTAAAAAGCCGTGATTTTATAACAAATCGAATACCCAACGGAATTTCCAGTGAAAAACTTGCTCCCCTGCCTTCGACGACATCCACTGTGAGTTGGGTATGCTCCCAATATTCAAATTGATCCTGAGACATAAAGAAATTACAATCGGCAATTCGCCCCAGCCAAACATCTGTCTCATTGATCATCAATTCTCCCTCAGGAAAACACATGGGAGAAGATCCATCGCAACAACCTCCGCTCTGGTGAAACATCAATGCTCCGTGCTCCGTCTTCAACTGTGTTACAATTTTTGTGGCTTCCTTGGTTATTAATACGCGTGCTATCATGGATCAAAAGTTTTAATCTTTTAATTTAAGTTGTTATCGAAGAAGTGACCAGATTCTACTTTTAAACATTATCTTATTTGCCATACTTGACGTTGACTTTTAACCACAAAGCACGCATGGAATCACAAAGGTTTCACAAAGTCTACAAGATCAGATTCGTTAATCTCATTACAGTTGCGGACCATGAGTAATCCCTCTAAGACATTACGAGTAGATGTAGAAATCGAAACGGACAAGTTGATCCTCATCCCATTACAACTTTTGATAAAATTCAAATAAACTGAATATACATGACCTTTGTAATGAATTGAGGATCGTTCACAACTTGTCCCGGTATACCTGGGATGTGAACTAACTAAAACTACTATTCAAACAGCTTTCGGTATGATTAAAAGAATCCCAACGCATTTTTATCATAGGAAATGAGCATATTCTTAGTCTGACGATAATGATTAAGCATCATTTTGTGTGTTTCTCTTCCAATTCCGGATTTTTTGTATCCTCCAAATGGTGCGTGAGCCGGATAGGCATGATAGCAATTGACCCATACTCTTCCCGCCTTAACTGCACGAGAGATTTGATACGCTTGATGCATGTCTCTGGTCCAGACTCCTGCACCTAATCCATATAATGTATCGTTCGCTATCTCAATCGCTTCTGCCTCGTCTTTGAATGTCGTCACACAAACAACAGGTCCAAATATCTCCTCCTGGAATACGCGCATCTTATTGTTACCTTTCAAGATCGTGGGTTGTATATAGTAACCTCCTTCCAGTCCTTCATTGTAGGCTGCTTCTCCTCCAGTCAGCACTTCGCACCCTTCCTCCTTTCCGATGTTGATATAGTTGAGAATCTTTTCGTATTGATCATTCGATGCCTGGGCACCCATCATCGTATTGGGATCCATAGGATGACCTAGTTTTATCGCTTTTGTGCGTTCAATCACACGTGCAATGAATGCATCGTAAATATTTTCCTGTACCAGGATTCTGGACGGGCAGGTACACACTTCACCCTGATTGAGCGCAAACATCACTGCTCCTTCCAGGCACTTATCAAAAAATGCATCATCTGCATCCATGATGCTCTCGAAGAAGATATTAGGTGACTTACCTCCCAATTCCAATGTAACAGGGATAATATTTTTCGAAGCATATTGCATGATTAATTGGCCTGTTGTCGTTTCCCCGGTAAAAGCAATCTTGTTGATTCGTGAGCTGGATGCCAGAGGTTTCCCCGCTTCAAGGCCAAATCCATTAACGATATTTAAAACACCAGCTGGAAGTATGTCCTCTATCATTTCAGCCAAAATCAATATTCCCACTGGAGTCTGCTCGGCAGGTTTAAGTACCACGCAATTCCCCGCAGCCAAAGCAGGAGCTATTTTCCATACTGCCATCAAAATTGGAAAATTCCAGGGAATGATCTGTCCAACCACACCAAGTGGCTCTAAAACATTCATGGAGACGGTTGATGCATCTAATTCACTTACCGTTCCTTCTTCAGCACGGATAACACCCGCAAAATATCTGAAGTGATCAATCGCCAAAGGCAGATCCGCCGCACGTGTTTCGCGTAGTGCTTTCCCATTATCCCAGGTCTCCGCACGAGCCAGTGCTTCCAAATTATTTTCCATGACATCGGCTATCTTTAGAAGCATATTGCTGCGTTCGGTAGCAGAAGAGTTATTCCATTGTGGAGCAGCGGTCCATGCGGCATCTATTGCCAATTCAATATCTTCTGAGGTAGATCGAGCAATTTTTGTAAAGGCTTGACCATCTACGGGAGATACATTATCGAAATACTGACCTTTTGCAGGAGCTACCCATTTACCACCGATGAAATTTTCGTATTGATTTTTGAATGCAGGTTTTTCGACTACATGACTGGTTGTTGTTGCGACGTTGCTCATATCCTATTTTTTGAGTTATTAATTTTGAATCGCGTATAACATTGAAATATTATTTTGATTCAGTTATCATTTGTAAAATTATGTTAGTTGCAAACGATCAAATTGTCGAATCCTACTAAAAATGTGAACAATCCTTGCAATGTGAAACAATTATTGAAAGTTGATCCCGTTGATGTGCTATGGCTTTATTATTTTAAAGCACGAATGATGAGTTAAATGAACTTAACCGATACCATATTAAAGAATCGAAGACTCGAAACCTTGGTCGAAAACCAAATCTCTTACACTTTGAGCAATGCAGAGATGCATGTGTTCGAAACACACCAAGAGGCAGAAAAGGTATTGCTTAAATTTCATGAGCCCGTATTGGCAAGTATGCTGGAAGGGAAAAAAGTTATGCATCTGGATAAGATGACATCCTTCGATTTTTTACCGGGAGAGTCCTTAATTCTGCCTTCAGATGAACTGATGTGCATTGATTTTCCAGAAGCTCATATGGAAAATCCAACTCGTTGTTTGGCTATGGCCATCTCTGAAGACAAGATTCTGGATACAATTCATTTTCTGAACGAGAGTCGTAAAAAAGTGGATGGTGAGTGGTCTTTTATGGATTACAACTTTCACTTTACCAATGACATTGCGATCCAACAAATTATTCATCGTCTGTTATTCATTTTTACCGAAAATCATCCTTCCAAAGATGTCTTTGCCGACTTCATGTTGAAAGAATTGATCATCCGTATTTTACAGACAGAAACAAAAAAAATCTATTCTGAAAAAGCAATGCAACTGAGTAGTTCTCACCGCTTGGCTTTTATTATAGAATACATTCGCAAAAATCTGCACGAAAATCTATCGATCAAAGAATTGAGTGATAAGGTGTATATGAGCGAATCCAATTTTCATCGTGTATTTAAAAATGAATTGAACACCTCACCAATTGATTTTATCAATAATGAACGTATGAAATTGGCGACCAGTCTTTTGCAAAATCCAAATAAAAAAGTAAAAGAAGTCTATATGGAATGCGGATTTAATAGTTTATCGTATTTCATTCGAATGTTTAAAAGAAAAACACACCTCTCTCCAAAAGAGTATCAATTGAAGATTCGTCATCAACTGCAAAGTTAGATTTAAGGCAACCTTACACATTTTCCAAATGGATTTGGTTTAAGGTTGGTTGAGAAGTACCTACTCAGGTTATCGATTCACAAAATCGTCAGTAGTGATTTTGTCATCATTTTTGAGCAAAAATGCCGCCAAAATAATGTGTTGAGCCAATTCCTAGCCCTGGATTGTAATCTTGGACTAGGAATATGTAAGTCCTACAAACTTGATTTACGTAAAAACAAAGACCACCTGAGTAGTTACGTTGAAACTTATCAAAACCAAAATTGATATGCAATGTGGCGATGGGATCAAATGATTTTCTTTTATTTGAGAAAACAAGTAAAAATGAAATATCTATTTCTACTCTTTATTTCTGCTTTTTTATTGATCAATTGTGCTCCAAAAGAAGAACTGGACGCAAGATTATCAAGCGGTAAGATAGAACGAGTGGAGAATTTTGCATCCAATTATATTAATGCTAGAAACATTGATGTTTGGCTGCCAGACGATTATAATGATGACCAAAAATATGCCGTCTTATACATGCACGACGGACAGATGTTATTTGACTCTATGACGACATGGAACAAACAAGAATGGGGAGTTGATGAAATCATGAGCACTCTTTTAACCTCTGCTGATATACGAAATACCATTGTGGTCGCCATTTGGAATACAGAATACCGACATTCCGAATATTTTCCTCAAAAGCCATTTGAGAGCCTTCCCAAACAATTTCAGGATTCACTCATCAATCACGGCAAACGAAATGGAACCAATCCATTGTTCAAATCAGGAATCCTCTCTGATAATTATCTAAAATTTATAGTTACCGAACTTAAACCTTACATCGATAAAAAATATTCTACCCTTCCTGATCCAAACAACACATTTATTGCCGGATCAAGCATGGGAGGATTGATTTCCATGTATGCCATCTGCGAATATCCGGAGGTCTTTAGTGGAGCTGCCTGCCTTTCCACACATTGGGTAGGCACCTTTGATACGGTTAATAATCCAATTCCAAATGCTTTTGCGAATTATCTGGAACAGAATCTACCTGATTTTTCTACCCATCGAATCTATTTTGACTATGGTACAGAAACGTTGGATGCGCTGTATGAACCTTATCAGAATCTAGTCGACAGTATCATGATCAAAAATGGATTCACCTCCACAAATTGGAAAACCCTCAAGTTTGATGGTGCCGATCATTCCGAACGGGCATGGAGCAGACGATTGAATATTCCTTTGCAATTCCTTTTACCCAAAGCGTAAAGCAGACTAACAACACCATTACATTTAATTAAAATCGGCTACTTAGCTCGACTAACTGAGCAAAAATATACCCCTAAAGCGGTATTTCATAGCTCCTTTAATGGACCTAGCTTTAACGTTAGAAATATCGATAGAAGATGAAAATTCAGATTACCATTGTTTGCTTGATTCTAGCATTCAGCCTTTCTGCTCAAAATGTATCCATAAATAATACTGGTGCGGCCCCGGATGCTTCTGCCCTACTTGATGTACAATCACAAACGAAAGGATTTTTGTTGCCCAGGATGACGGCTCTGGAAAGAACTTCAATTCCTTTTCCACAAACCGGATTATTGGTATACGATCTGGATTTACAATCACTCTTTTATTGGGATGGAGGGTATTGGATTGAGTTTAGTGGATCGAGAAATGGAATGCGTGACAAAGATTTTGATACTCGTGTTACTGTCGAACAAAGTGATGATGAAGATGTGATTCGGTTTTATACCAAAGGAAATGAGAATCTAAAAATAGAAACCGATTCCCTTCATTTTAAGATTGCAGGGATACCTCGTCTAAAAATAAGTAACGATAAATTTGAACTCTTCGATATAAACAGAAATACAATTATTGGGAAAGCCGCCAAACCTGGAAATGCAGGATTTGACAATGCAGTTCTTGGCTATGAAGCAGGAGAAAATATGGTGGATGGACAAAGAAATACATTGATTGGCACCATGGCTGGAAATGCGATGGGATCTCTTGGACCTGACGATAATACATTTATAGGCTACAATGCTGGAGCTAATCTTGAATTCAATTCAGATCGAAACATTGCCATAGGTTCGAACTCAGGATTGTTTCATGCAGGCATGGACAATATTGCCATTGGCTCTGGGACTGGGAATTTTGACCCTGGTTCATCAAGAGAAAATATTTTTATTGGAAAAGATGCAGGAACGTCATCTGTTATTGGGGTGCATGAACATAACATTGTCATTGGCCTAAATGCTGGTCAAGGAATTGATGGTGATAACAATATATTCATAGGTGAAAATGCCGGTACAAATACCCTGGGTTGTGATAATTGTATAATGATTGGAAAGAATGCCGGAGGAACAATACCCTGGTCCAACGTCCTTCATATAGATAATGAAACGACGTATTTCCCTTTGATTTATGGTGATTTCTCTTCTGATCATTTATCGTTTAATGGTAAGGTTGGAGTAAATCTGACAAGTTTTGCACCCGATTGTGACCTACATCTTAAACATGAAGCCGATGGTTCGGTGGCTGGACTTAAAATCGAAAACGAAGGCTCGAACAATAATTATTGGCGATTGTACACCACCAATTCGTCCGGCAGTTTAAGATTTTATAGTAAGGAGGGTGAGGGAAATTCGTGTGGGAATAATGGCGGAACGGATGACTACGTAGCCTGGATATCAGGGTGTTCGGGTACCTGGAACAGCACCAGTGATCGCAGGAAAAAGAAGAATTTTAATCAAATCACCCATGTTTTACCAGCATTGACGCAAATGAAAGTATACGATTACAATTTTATATCAGAGGATGATGAATCCAAAAAACATATAGGATTGATTGCTCAAGAAGTTGAACCTCATTTTCCGCAATTGGTCGATTACGACAAAGAAAATGATCTCTATACTATGGATTATTCGGGGATCGGACCGTTAGCAATTCAGGGAATTATAGAATTGAAAAATGAAAATGATAAATTGAGAAGCAAGATAGAGCACATGGAAGAACTATTAGAAAAGCTATTGCCGGAAATACAACAACTCAAACAAGGTGAGGCAGAAGACTAGAAATATTTTTTGATCAATTCTGTCATGTTGCGTACGGGTACTTTATTCAATATATTTTTTCGATGTGTTTTTACTGTATGGATGCTAAGATGCAATTGATCGGCTATTTCTTTGCTGGATAGACCGGACGATATAAAATCAATAATTTCCATTTCGCGCTTTGTAAACACATTCATTTCATTCCTCATTCTTCCTTTTTCATAGACCAATTTATTCGTAGAACGTTGATAAATATAATACTTGAAAGTATCGTCCTTTTTGGTATGACCGATGTCCGTAAATAAAGTTGCCATAGCAAAAATAACACCATTATCATCATAAAAATTATGAATAATTTGTTGAAGAATTTTGCGTTTGGATCCTCTTTTATCCACGAATGTCAATTCTCTATTCGTTATGTAATCATTATATTCCGTTGGAGCTAATTTGGCATAAAACGAACGATGATGCAATACAGACCTAATAAGACTTGTTTTGTGTCTAAAAATTAATCTTCCAAACGCAAATGAGAGTGATTTATCTTTTAATTCTTCCTTCGTATACCCATAAATCTTTTCTATTTCCGGGTCAATAAAATAATAGTTGTTATTTGTGAGATCAACAATATTGAGTGCTGTGGAATTGATGTGGTTTCTATGATTGAGCAGTTCAATGTGTGTTTTCAACTCTTCATCAGAAAGTTGGATGTTGGCTACACCGAGTGATTTCCAAATGCTTTGTAAAGATTCAAACATCTGTATCGAATGATTTTGTCATTGGTATAAATATAGCTGTGATTTTCATTTTGCGCTATTCGTTTTAGTGAGAATTCTAATTGTTACATAGAGTTTTAACGGAGAAAATACGGAATTGCTCGAAGTTTTAAACTCTGGAATTTCAAAATGTAATAAAGTAGAGTCTTAAATATTAACTGGATTACTCCATTCGAACATGGAGCCTTTAGATCTTCCGTTATGATTTTCGCCAAGGGCTTCAATTGTCGGCGAAAGCATCAGCGACATGGGGACGGTTTAAAATTAGATATGGCTATTTATTCTGATCCACACCCATTCCGAATAAGGCAAAATCATACTTTACCGGATCACTCGGATCCAACTTTCTAAGGTTTTTGGTAAGCTCTTCTACCGCTTGCCAATCGCGTTGCTTTCTTTTGAGTAGGCCAAGATTTCGACTGTGTCGTTCTACATGAACGTCCAAGGGCATCATCAACTGAGAGGGTTGAATCCGGCTCCAAAGACCAAAATCGACTCCTTTGTCATCTTTACGTACCATCCATCTCAAAAACATATTTAATCGTTTGCAAGTAGATTTTCGAGCCGGGCTGGCTATATGCTTTCGGGTGCGATCCGGTGCAAATGGATGATCAAAAAAATATGCTCTGAATTGATTCAGTGAAGATTCAATATCGGTGAATTCATCCTTGACAAGAAATGCATCTTCCAATGATTGGAAATTCTTATAATGATTTTGAAGAAACTCCAAGAAGTACAATGTATCCGTAAAATTAAACGTACGATGCTTGAAGTTATTAAAGCGTTCTCGATCCGACTCTTGATGATTAAGGATAAAATCATAAGGTACATTGTCCATTAAAGAGAACAATTCATGAGCCTTATTTATTATGGTAACTCGCTGTCCCCAAGCCAGGATGGAAGTCCAAAACCCGGTAATCTCAATATCTTGTAAGCTAGAATATTCATGTGGAATGGAAACCGGATCCAATTCAATAAATCCGGGTACATTATACTTATCAACCTTATGGTCGAGAAATTCTTTTAACTCAGAAATTGTCATGTAGCCTTATAGCAGATCGGTCTGGGCTAGAGGGTTTGTTTCACCTCAACGATTTGATATGCTTCAATCACATCTCCTACTTTGATATCGTTGTAGTTTTTAATAGTGATACCACATTCGAATCCAGATTTCACTTCTTTAGCATCTTCCTTAAATCGTTTCAGACTGGAGATTTCACCAGTTACGCCTTCTTTGGTAGGATAGATCACAATTCCCTCTCTTATCAGTCGAATTAGACTATTTCTTGACACCTTGCCTTCCGTAACATAACATCCGGCAATGGTACCGACTTTAGATATCTTATACGTTTCGCGAACTTCGACCTGACCCATAATTTCTTCCTCTTTCGTTGGCTCAAGCATTCCTTCCATTGCCATTTTCACTTCTTCGATTGCCTCATAAATGATGGAGTAGGTCTTGATTTCCACACCTTCTCTTTCGGCTAGTTGTCTTGCATTTGCAGAGGGTCGCACCTGGAATCCAATTATGATGGCATCTGATGCAGAAGCAAGTAGAATATCGGATTCTACAATCTGCCCTACTGCTTTATGAATTACATTTACCTGAATGGATTCTACGGATTGCTTGATCAACGCATCGGATAGTGCTTCAATTGAACCATCCACATCACCTTTTACTATCAGGTTCAACTCTTTAAAGTTTCCAAGCGCCAATCTTCTTCCAATTTCATCCAGAGAAATTCGCTTACTTGCTCTATTGGTCTGCTCTCTTTCGATTTGAGATCGTTTGGTAGCCAATGCTCTGGCTTCTTGTTCGGTCTCCATCACCTTAAACTTCTCACCGGCCTGAGGAGCACCACTTAATCCAAGCACCAAGACTGGTGTAGATGGTCCTGCGACTTTCACTCTTTTACCCTTCTCGTTGAACATAGCCTTCACCTTTCCGGAGTGGGCTCCTGCAATCATAGAATCACCTACTTTCAATGATCCATTTTGTACGAGCATTTTGGTTACATACCCACGCCCTTTATCCAACGAAGCTTCAATTACTGTACCATGAGCTTCCCGATTTGGATTCGCTTTTAATTCCAGCAAATCCGATTCAAGGATGATCTTTTCCAGCAACTTATCAATATTCTGACCTTGTTTCGCTGAAATATCCTGTGATTGATAAGAACCACCCCAATCTTCGACCAGGAAGTTCATTTGTGCCAATTCCGATTTAATTCTTTCCGGATCGGCACCCTCTTTATCTATTTTGTTGATGGCAAATACCATCGGAACACCTGCCGCCTGCGCGTGAGAGATCGCCTCTTTAGTCTGGGGCATGATCTTATCATCTGCGGCAACGATTATCACAGCTACATCGGTTACTTTGGCTCCTCTGGCCCGCATCGCTGTAAATGCTTCGTGACCCGGTGTATCTAGGAAGGTTATCTTCTTATTATCCGGTCCTGCCGTGACTTCATATGCTCCAATATGCTGGGTGATCCCTCCAGCCTCACCGTCGGCTACATTTGCTTCCCGAATAAAATCCAGCAACGATGTCTTACCGTGATCTACGTGACCCATTACGGTTACAATTGCAGCTCTCGGTTCAAGATCAGCTGGATCATCTATAATTTCTTCTTCATTCTCCGATTCCTCGTCTGCACCAATGAATTCTACTTCAAAATCAAACTCCGTCGCTACCAACTCGATTATCTCGGCATCCAAACGCTGATTGATCGATACGATGACACCGAGACTCATACAAGTTGTAATTACCTGAGTAACAGAAACCTCCATCAAACTGGCAAGTTCTGAAACAGAGATAAACTCAGTTACTTTTAGTTTTGTTTCGATCTTTTCAAGATCCTTAATTTCCTGCTTTTCTCTCTTCTCCTCCCGATTGTCTCTTCGGATTTTCTGACGTTTGTTTTTTCCACCACCAGACATTCTTGCCATAGTAGCTTTGATCTTATCATCGATCTCTTTCTGTGTAACCTCTTTTACTTCTTCTTCTCGCTTACGATTTCCACCGCGGTTATTACCTTGATTGCCTCTGCCTTGTACACCTCTGGCAGGAATCTTTTTACGCTTTCTTTTCTTTCGGTCGCCTCCTTGTCCGCCTTGACCACCTTGTCCGCTTTGTTTAACCTGAGGTTTCTTTTCCTCTTTCTTAGGCTTTTTAGTAGGTTGAATAGAAGACAAATCAATTTTACCCTGAATTTTCAAACCTGCTAATTCGGGTGTTTTAGCACGGATCATTTCTTCTTCAGGAGCTTTAGTCCCGGTTTTTTGTTCAGGTGCGGCAGTTTCTTCAGGCGTATCATCCTTTGCAGGTTCAGCAGGAACTTCCTTAATTTCCTCTTTGATTACCTCCTCTACCTTCTCCTCTACAGGTTCTTCCTTCTTGACTTCCGGTTCTGGTTTTTTCTTTTTGGGTTTGTTTGCAGCATCCAAGTCGATCTTACCCAAAACTTTAATGCCAGGTATCTCTTTCTTTTCTTCTTTTACTGGCTCTACGACAGGCTCTTTCTCTGCAACAACTTCTTTTTTAGGTTCTTGTTCGGGTTCTTTTTTAGGAATCGGCGTCGGCTCTGGCTTAGAAACCTTTTGTGGAGAAGGAGCTTCATCCTCTTTTCCGTATCGACTTCCAATGATCAATTGGTCTGCCTTTTCCTTGGCTGCCATAGAGTCACTGAATTCCTTAAGCAACTCTTCGTGCATCTCTTCCGAAATCTTTGACGTAGGTTTATTCTCAATCTCATAGCCTTTTCCCTTTAGGAAATCTACTATGGTACTGGTACCTACATTAAGTTCTTTCGCTATTTTTACTAATCTAATTGCCGCCATTCAGCTTTTTTAAGTTACTCTATTTTTACAAGATACTAAATATATCGTATCTCAAATTGTATTTTAATCATTTGATGATCAATTCTTAATCATCTTTTAACTCGGCTTCAAGTATTTGAATTACCTCGTCAATTGTTTCTTCCTCAAGATCTGTTCTACGTGCCAATTCTTGTTTGCTCAATTGCAGTACTGATCTTGCTGTATCGCATCCAATATTCTTGAATGCATCAATTACCCATTCTTCGATTTCATCGCTAAATTCGTCCAGCTCTACATCTTCCAGTTCTAGCTCATCCGTTTCTCTGAATACATCGATTTCGTAGCCCGTCAATTTACTGGCCAACTTGATATTGCTCCCTCCTTTACCAATGGCCAAAGAAACCTGATCGGGCTTCAAAAATACTGAAGCTTTCATGCTATCATTATCCAAATCTATAGAAGATACTTTAGCTGGTGTCAACGATCGTTGAATAAACAGGATATTGTTATTCGTATAATTAACTATATCAATATTTTCGTTTTTTAGTTCCCGAACGATGCCATGAATTCTCGATCCTTTCATTCCTACGCATGCACCAACAGGATCTATTCGGTCATCATACGATTCAACCGCTACCTTTGCTCGCTCTCCTGGAATACGCACAATTTTCTTCACCGTGATCAAACCATCTTCTATTTCCGGCACCTCTTGTTCCAATAATTTTTCCAAAAATGTACTGTCTGTTCTGGAGACAATGACCACTGGATTATTATTTTTCATCTCTACTCTTCGAATAATCCCACGCACCATATCTCCTTTTCGATAGTAATCGCTTCGAATCATTTCATTACGAGGAAGGATAAGTTCGTTACCCGTCACATCATCCAAAATCAATAATTCTCTTTTCAGGATTTGACTCACCTCTCCCAAAACAATTTCACCTACACGATCCATGTACTTTTTATACACTTCATCCTTTTCAAGATCCATTATTCTGGAAATCAAGGTCTGTCTCGCCGCCATTATGGCTCTTCTTCCAAACTCTGCAAGTGTCAATGCCTCATAACATTCCTCTCCTACTTCATAATCTTCATCAATCGAGATGGCTTCGGAAAAAGAGATTTGTGATTGTTCGTCCATCACTTCACCATCAGGTACAATTTCCCTTACTCTCCACATTTCGAGGTCACCATTTTGCGTATTTACGATTACGTCAAAATTCTCATCAGACCCATATTTCTTTTTAATCAAAGTACGCAATACATCTTCCAATACACGCACCATTGTAGGTCTGTCAATATTTTTACCGGCTTTGAATTCCGAAAATGATTCTACGAGATTCATCATCTTTTTTACGCTTTAAAAACTCACTTTAATTTTTGATTCTTTCATGTCTGCTCGAAGCACTTCGACTACGGTTTCGACTTTCTTTTTCTTCTTTCCCTCCTTAATAGTCTCTATGAATTTGACAGTTACTTTGTCATCATCCGCTTCGACCAATTCACCCTTCACTTTTTCTCCGTCTGTTTTTTTGATTTCGATTGTTCTTCCAATGTTCTTGACGTATTGCCGGGTAAACTTCAACGGTTTTCCTACTCCGGCAGAACTTACTTCCAGTGTGTACTTCTCTCCCAACCATTTCTCTTCATCCAATACGGCTTCAATTATTCTACTGATTTTTCGACACTTTTCAAAAGTGACCGATTCATCACTATCCAGAAAAATTTCTACCCTGGTATTGTTGACTTTCAGGTCCACAAGAAAACAATCCTCGTATGCTAACTCATTGATTGCCTTATGTGTAAGCTGTTCAATTTTATCTTCGATCATTCGTATCCAACGTTACATAGACGGTATTCAATGAAAAAAGGGAACGCTTTGTTCCCTCAGTTTCATTCTAATCTGGCGCAAAGGTAAGGAAAATTAGTGAGTATACATAATTGGCATCAAAAGAATTGGACCCTGTAGCTTTAGATCAAGTTTGCCTTTTCCTTTATTGAAAAAAATTCAAATCCTTTCTCATTTGGAGTTATTTTTATACCGAAAAATGATTCCTTTCTAGTAAAAATCAGATATGACTGCAGAAAGATATCTCGAAATAAGAAATTGTCAAAAAAGCTTTGTTTATGAGATTGCTGATACTGATAATTCTGGTAGAAAAGGAATTTTAAGAGCTGCCAAGCAATTGGGCTTTCTTGAAAATGAGACCATAGTATTTGAGGATGAAGAGGAATCAAATGTTCTCATGGATTACATGCTCTACGAGAAAAACGGAAGATCTAATCGATTAGTTGACCGATTTTTAAAACAGAATGATGAACCTTTAGATGACCTGCGTAAGTTAATTCTAAATGGTATGATCAATAATTATTATTCAGTTTTTGAAATAAAACAGATTGATGTTGATCAATCCAACGTAATTCTTTTCGACTTGATAAGCAAAAAAGAGTATATATTAATGGATTTTGGATTTTCGTCTACTGCATCTTTAGGCACTCTTCTGGCTACCAGAATTATTCCATGTGAAGATGTATTTGTGACCTCAGGTCTTTCATTTGCATTCAACTCTCATCATCGATTAAGAATTCTGACTACAATTTCAAGGCAAAAAGATAAACACAGAAGACCTGCTTCCAAAAAGTCAAAATCGAATAAAAGCAATTCAAAAACAATGTTTGAGATTATGTTCAATTTGCATAAGCAATATGGATTGTATATTACGACACAAGCCTTTTCATGACTATACAATAAAGCTTCAAGACTAGATATTGACAAGTTTATTTGTAATCAAAAATCTTATGGTTAAATCTCCTTTTTAATCTGAAATTTCAATCAAATACTTCTACATATTTAAAAAAAGTAACTCCACGTCCCTCTCAAAAAACTATCATCCTGAAAATTGGAAAGTAATAATTCCTCATCAGAAACCGTAGCAAAGATTCTTGCCTCTAAACTGATCTTACTTGAAGAGCCCACTCTTCTCGACCCTTCAACACTTAGCGCCGTAGTACCATAGGAAATATCTGTAACTCCTCCAATGAGCAACGACGAATCAAACTGGTCATTCAAAGCTATTCTGCTGCCATAAAACACATCATTTTGCAGCGTTGTAATCGCCAATTCATCCCGACTATCATAGGAATATTCTGTCAAAACACCAATGTCCAAACCTGCACCATTGATATTACTGAAGGTATATTCTACTCCAGCCGTAACTGCGAAAAAGTCCTGCGCTTCCGCATATCGATAGATCGATTCCAACTTCCATAAAAAAGCATTTTTGGTATATTGCAAATCCAGACCTGCTTGATAGATTTCTGGATAAAAAGCAGTAATCGAAAAATCTGGATTAAAGACAAATAAAGGCTCTCTGCCTGTTCCATAAAACTGACTAATCCCTAAATCGATATCACCAATATAATGACTCCATCGTAACGCAAATGAGGGATGCCATTCCTCGTTTCTCGATTCATATCCCAAATCATCCGCTTCAATGATCTGTGCAAATCTCAATCTTCCTTCTTCACCAGGAAACACTCTTTTTCTGTGATAGGGCAAATAAAAAAAATCGAAGGTTCCACTTGATTCCGTGATATAACTGAACTGAACCATTGGTTGACCCAATTTTTGTTCGCCATCGAAAGATTCTACTTGATCTGTCTGATTGATTATGTCTACCAGGTGATTGCTTTCGGTAACACCCCAAAATATCTTTTTAAGACCAATGCCCAGTTCCCAGTTTCCTCTCGCTCTTTGATAATAGAATTCTCTTAGATCCAGATGTGTTCGATTGTTGTCTCTATCCCATCTGGCAAAACCGGCAAAATTGAGCTCATCATAGCCTTGATTCCAACTTATGCTGTATTCGGGTCTGACGGCAATACTAGGAAAAAAACGTTCCTGGCCTTGAAATGCTCCTCCCTCCAGGAAATAACGGAATTCACTTTCTACTTCCAAAGAAAAATCGTGGACGGCTTTGTCCTCATTATTCTGAGAAACACCAAGAATTGGTACGAGGAACAATAGGAAAACGATAATAAGTTTGGTATTCATGTTAAGTATTGATGTTGAATGGGAAAAGTGCAGTTCAATAAGAAACAAGAGGACCTGAATTCAATAACTAACTTTCAATTAAAATTTAGTACTATCAACTTCTTTAGAATTCAGGTCACTCTTATTTCAATATGAATGCTTACTAGCTTGCTCTCTTTAGTGCGGATTGGGTAAAATCTTTATCAGAAAGATTAATTTCAAAATTGTAATTTGTAAAGATGAGCTCTGTCTCTTTATTGCTTTGATGATTCGTCATCACCATGGTCTCCGGTCTCCAATGCTTTCCTTTGTATTGTTTGTATCCTTTGTACACGAGCGTCTTTAGTAAAGCATTTTTGCGGTCATAAAAATCGACTTTCTCAATTCTGTAGCCTTGAGCCGTATTGTAGGTAACGATTCTTCTGGTATAACCAGATTTTGGATCTACAGGATCTTGCTCCACTACCGCTAAATCGCCGTTCATCTCTACAAACTTATATGAGTACTTTTCCACCTCTTGAGAAGAAAGGTCTTCATACGCAAACTCACTTCCCATAAAAGGACCAGATTTATTATTGGAGGAGATACGCTTCACTCTTTTGATAGAAGGTAAAAACAACCATTGGTCATCAGATCCTTCCTTATGTGTAAACGTAAGAGTAGCGGTACCCTTTACATCTTTTGGGCTATTAAAAACAATCATGGATTTATCTCCATCTTCGGTAAGTTCTAGTGTTTTTGAAAATAGAAATCGTTCGCTGGTCTGACCATTCTTATTTCTTAGGATCATTTTCAACTCAGCAGTATTGCTTCCAAACCCTTCGTCGGCTGCTTCAGCAGCTTTTGCGATTTCCATTCCTTTTTGTGCCGCATCCTGGGCAAACGATACATTGCTAAAAACGATTACGAGCAATGCTGTAAGTATTCTGTTCATTTCTGTTTGTTTTATTAGATATAAAATGTGATTCAAAATTTATGATTTTACCGGCTGCAACTGAGCTTCGACAGGTTTGTCATTACTTAATAATATGAGCAGTGCCGGTAAGAGAATAAAGTCTATAATTAGGGCCGCAGGAATAATGATTGCCGTAATCCGCGCCATATAACTGTTCATTGCAAAAGAGGAAGTAGCCAAAACGGCGAATCCAGCTAATAAGACGATCGTTGTTGTAACCAATGCTTTTCCCACTGTTTCAAATGCGTAGGTGACTGCTCTTCTGGAGTCAAAACCATACTCTCGCTGCGCTCTTAAAAACTTACTCATAAAGTGTACCGTATCGTCTACGATAATCCCTAGTGTCATCCCAAATACAATGACCATCCCTACGTTGATCGTTCCCTTATAAAAATACCAAAGCCCAAAACCAACAAGAATCGGTGCTACATTAGGAATGAGACTCAATAAGCCCAATTTCAAATTTCTAAGTGCTAAAATCAAGATAAAAGAAATCAGAAACAGCGCTGCCACATTACCAAATAACATGCTATCTGCTTGTCGGAAACCGATTTTTGAAAACATCAATGTTGGACTCACCGCCAACGTTTGCATCTCAGGTGGAAAATTGGTTTGCATCCAGTCTTCGGATCTCTCTGCAAAGGCAATCATTTCAGCACTGGTTAGATTCTTCATGGTTACGGTCATCCTTGATTCGGATTTGTCTACATTGATCTGATTATTTAAATCCAACCCAAAGGGAAGGCTCATTTCGTAAAGCAGCAGGTATTGAGCTGCCTCTTCTCTATTGTCAGGCACCTTATAATATTCTTGTTGGTCGCCATGCATAGAGCGATTGACTTTGCGGGTAACTTCGCTAAAAGCATTCACGTGCACCACTTCCGATTGGTCCTCCAACCACTTCTCAAAAGATTGAAGTTTGGCGAGGTATTGAGGGTCATTGATCCCACCGCTTTCACCACTTGGAATGCTAAACTCTATATTGTAAATCCCTGTTAAGTTGTCACTTATATAATCTGTATCCGTTTTAAATTTCACTCGCTCATCAAAATAGTTGACAAAATCATCGTTGAAGGTATTTTGTAAGGCAAAAACGGTAAGGACACCGATTACGCCCAAAGATGCCAATGTGGATCGAATGGGATGAGTACCCACCAGGTTTCCTAGTCTTGTATACCAACTTGCTTTTTGACGCGTTTCAGGATCTTTTCTTTTTACTTTGACCGGCAACAATGCCATCATTGCCGGAAGTGTTGTGGTCGAAAATAAAAATGCCATAAACATTCCAAAGGCTGTAATATTTCCGAGATGCCAGAACGGAGGCACATCACCAAAATTCATTGTCAAAAATCCAATAACCGTTGTCAAACTCGTGATCAATACAGGCATGAAATTCAACTTTAAGGACTCTTTGATCGCCGATATTTTATCTAAGCCCTCGTATCTCATTTTTTGAAGAAGGGTGATCAAAATATGGATACTATCTGCCACCGCCAGGGTCAAAATCATTGTGGGAAATACAGCTGATGGTGGTGTCAACTTAATTCCGGTGATCCCCACAAATCCCACTGCACTCATAATGGATAGCATGACTACTGCCAATGTAGAAATGGTACTTGGGATACTTCTGGTTAAAATGAATGTGGTAAGAATAACCAACAGAAACATAATACCGATTAGAGCCAAATCTTTTTGAGATGATTCAAAAAATGCATTATTCAAAGGTACAAGACCAGAGGTATGTACTTTTATTTTGGGATGTTTGGACTCAAAATTTTGGATCATATCCCGCACGAAAGTTGTCACCTCAGGTATTTCTGCAGCGGTATCTTCGCCCGGTAATTTAATGGTAACGTTGATGGCCGTAACTGAACCATCTTCATTGATCAGTCGATGTACGAGAAGGGGTTCTTTCAATGCAGTTTTCCGAATTCCTGCAATCTCTTCGTTTGATTTAGATGAAGATTCATAAGATAGGTCATCTACGAATAAATCATCCTCTTCGGCTCGAGTATGCTGAAAATTTGTAATCGCATCCACTCTACTCGAGTATGGAGTATTCCATGCCTCTGCCGTAAGCTCCTCGATTGCGGATAGATTTTCTTTTGTGAAAACATCTTTATTATTGGGTGTCAACACCAAAAGGAAATTATCATCCTTCGTGTACTTCTCCTGTAGGGCATCAAAGGCTTCTAATTCGGGATTACTTTCAGAAAAGAAAGCATGGTAATCACCGTCAAACTCCATTTTTCCCTGTGATGCAAATCCAAATGCTAAAGCAACGGTCAAGATGAGCACCGGCCATTTGAATTTAATAACAAAATCAGCCCATTTCGATGCCAATTTTTGTGCGTTAGATTTTTGCATGTTTTACAATTTTAAGATTATAGACGACCAGTCAATTATATATCTGATCTAGTTATTGTTTTTATTTTGATTAAAGACGAACGAACATATTCCAAGGGGACATCCAATTAAAATTGACCAGTCGTCTAGTTATTTTTCAAAAAAAATTTATGGTAACAATCGATCTACCATATACTTATAGTTATGAATTGGGGTATGGTTTCCAAGTGCTTTCATGGAAACCATGGCTCCTTTTCCTGCATCTTCCAGAAAGGCAAACATCTTTTCTACATCCAACTCTTCATCCAATTCACCCGCATCCTGTGCCTGCTTTCCGACCTGTACCAATTCAGATAAAATTCGATTATGTATTTTGGCGACCTCTGCTTGAATACCATCAATATGATCCGCCACTTCACTACTCAGATTACAAGCAAAGCATCCTCGATTATCGCTCATCTCTTGAATCAGTTTCTCAATTCTGCCGTAGTAAAATTCTTTAATTCTTTCGATTGGCGAAGCATCGCCTTGTATTAATTTCTGACTAAAAGGTCCATAAACTTCAGCAAAATATTCCCTAAGTGCCTTTATCGCAAAATCTTCTTTACTGTCAAAATAGAAATAAAAAGATCCTTTAGGTATGCCCGCAGCTTTTACAATATCGTTCACCGATGTGGCATTGTATCCCTTATCCCACATCAAATCCATGCCGTGAACGATAATACTATTTTTTTTCTCTTCGTGTTTTGCGCTTGTCAAACCTTAATGATTTTTACGAAAGCAAATATATGACCAGTCGTCTAGTTAATCAAGTTTTTGATGTAATCTTTAACAGTTTTTTAAATATTACGCTTTAAAAAGTGGATGTTGATATGCAAATTCCATCATAAACCGAATTTGTAATTACTTCAGTAGACATTTATTCTACATTTTATTCTGAAAGGACTCGATATTTCCAGCCCTGGACTGCAATCCAAGACTAGAAATTGTTTAAACACTCAATTTTGGCGGCATTTTTGGTCAAAAATGATGACAAAATTCATATTGTCTGTTTCATCAAGCGGTTATCTGTGTAGTTACTCAATTTTTAATGTAATTTTCATCTGTAAAACACAACAGAATGGCCAAGAAAACCTTAGTAAACACTGAAACGGATCGTGATGTAAATGAATTCATTGATGCCATTTCGAATAAACGTAGAAAGGAAGATAGCAAAATCATTCTCCAAATCATGAAGAACATCACGGGTATCGAACCAAAGATTTGGGGCGTAAGCATCGTAGGATTTGGAAAGTACTCCTATCAGCGCAAAAATGGTGATGAATACGAATGGTTCCACGTGGGCTTCTCACCAGGCAAAGCTCATTTGACGGTTTATGTCATGTACGATTTAGAACAAGAAAAAGAACTTCTGGATCAACTTGGCCCCTGCCGACATGGTAGAGGATGTCTTTATATAAAGAAATTAGAAGAAGTGGATCACGATGTGCTCAGAAAAATTATTAAGAAGAGTAAACGATGGTGATATTGGAATTGCGATTGACAAATTTGGAATGACGAATTGATTCTTTGTGAAATCTTAGTGAATCTTAGGGGTCTTTGTAGTTATAAATAAAACTATTTGACGGCCACAGCTATTTCCTTTCCAATTTTTCTTATGTACTTACCAGCATTTGCCATTGCATCTTCCACACTTTTTGCACGATCAATTACTGCATAGATAGTCTCCGCACCAAGCGATTTTTGTTCCTGCGCTGATAGTTGATTTCTACCTACAACCAACAAGATTTTTTTTTCCTCTCTTTTACAAATTTCTGCAACGCCTGATACGACTTTACCACTCAGGGATTGAGCATCCAAACTCCCCTCCCCACTGATTACCACATCTGCCTCTGCAATCTTAGCATCCAATTTCGATACATTGGAGATCATTTCTAGCCCGTTTTCAATATCCGCATTCAGTAAGCCTGCAAGGCAAATTGCCACACCCCCCGCCGCACCGGCACCCGGCAAATTTGAAGCATCAAATCCATTGTATTCTTTGATGCGTTTACAAAGGTTCCTCAAACCGCTATCCAATTCCTCTATTTCTTCCGCATTGGCACCTTTTTGTTCGGCATATACATAAGCGGCTCCATCCGGTCCATAGGCTGGATTATTCACATCACAGCAAAGGATTATTTTATCAAGCTGCGGAAGTTCGTTTATACGATTAATTTTAGCAACCTTTTTAAGATTAGATCCTACAGGAGATAATGAATGGCCATCCTGATCCAAAAACTCAAAACCTAAGGCCTGGGCAATACCTACCCCACCATCGTTTGTAGCACTCCCTCCTAAAAAAAGCACCACTTTAGTAATACCATGTGCAATAGCATCTCTGATCTGAAGACCCGTTCCATAGGTACTGGTTTTCATAGGGTTTGGTTTTTTCGTCTTCAATTCAGCCAATCCACTGGCCTTGGCCAATTCGATGAAAGCCGTTTTTTCAGAATGGTAGTATTCGGCAGTTATCCTTCGACCCAGTGCGTCTTGTGTTTCACAAACACGCTGCTTTATATCAAGATGTTCTTTTAGAACTGCCAGTGATCCATCGCCCCCATCTGCCAATGGACACTGAGTGATCTCCAGATCCGATCTCTGCTTCAAAAGTTCCTCTTTAAGAATCGTACAAATCTCTTTGGCTGAAATCGATCCTTTGAATTTATCTGGACATAGTAGAATATTCATATACAATATTATATAGATTGGAAGCCTAACTGTCCTACTAAAAATCTTTACGCTAATTCCATGGCATTAGATTCATTTGCATTCTATTCTTCTCTTCATTGCACCTTACGATAATAGTTGCGGAAGGAAGTAACAGAGTAAAATGATGAAAACAAAGTACCCAAGGAGAATATAACTTTCCTTGCAAAAGAAGTCTGCCATGGTAAATTTAGGCCGTTCTAATAATGCTTCATCTTTGGCTTCTGCTGGGACAACATAGCTAACAGCATAGGCAATAACTAATGCAAGAAAGAACCCTGTAAAATTAAGCCATATCCAAAATATGGAAATGCCTGGATCAAATCCAATAATGCCTTGCATCGTCTTGGAAAAAATTAGATTGATCAACACGGATAGAATAATACCCGCCTTCATTCCTGAGGAACTTACTTTTTTAGAAAATATTGCTAGTAAAAAGGTTGCTAATACAGGACCATAAAACACCGAACCTATGGCATTGATGATCTCAATCACAGGGCTATCACTTCCTCCGAATAAAAATGCAGCGCCTATACAAATTACACCCCAGAAGACAACCATATATCTGGAATATTGCATGTAGTTCTTTTCGTTTACAATACCTTGTCTTTTTAGGATGTCTTCCACAGTCACCGCAGAAAGCGAATTAATTGTCGAACTTAAAGAAGACATAGCCGCTGACATGATACCTATCATCAACAACCCAATCATACCGTGCGGTAGATACTTCAAAATAAAAACAGGCATCATCAAATCTGCTTTTAATCCGTTATTCGCGTATTCTACTGGGAAGTGCCGTTCGGTTACATCCTGTATTTCAGCTAAAAAATCCGGCGTATTCAAGACCAATGCTCCAATGATCAATCCCATGATACAGTACACCAATACCACTGGAAATCTTAAAAGTCCATTGGCCAGGAGTAGTTTCTTAATAGTCCCTTCATCCCTGGCGGAAAGCATTCTTTGTGCCTGGGTCTGATCGCAACCATAATACGATACGTAAAGGAAAAATCCTCCTATAATCATTGGGAAGAGTCCATACTCTTCACCTTCTCCGATTCCCCAATTAAAATCAAGTACTTGAAGCCGACTTGGATCGAATGATATTGCCGCCCCCGATTGCGATAAATTTGACCAACCATAAATCAAACAAACAATGAGTCCGACAAACAAGATGATCATTTGTATAGCGTCTCCCCAAACAACCGCTTTCATTCCACCTTGCCAGGAATAGATGATCGTAATAACACTTATGATCAAAATGGTAACTCCAAAATCCAAATTGAGAACCGCCTGCAAAATAAAAGCAATGGCATACACCATCACTCCTGTGCTCAGCGCTCGATTTATTTGAAAAACCACACTCAGAATCATTCGAGTAGAATAATCAAATCGTCTTTCTGCATATTCATAAATGCTCACAATACCTGCTCGAAATAACGGAGGTATTACTACCAGCATTATAAATAGCATGGCAATTGGAACCGCCATTTCAAACGTCAACCATTTCAATCCACCGTTCAGCTTCAATCCTACAAACGCAGGAGCCGAAATAAAGCTAATGGCAGAAAGCTGAGTAGCCATTGTCGACAAGCTCAATGGAAACCAACCCAATGAATTGCCACCTAGAAAATAGTCTTTGGATGACTCATTTTTCTTGAAATAAAAGCCTAAAAAGATAAAGCCGATCAGGTAGAAAAGAATAATTGCGTAGTCGATGTAATTCATATGTGTTTATTTGGGAAAGTGAAGTGTTTTAAATTTACTTTGAATCATTATCCTATTAACCGCCCGCATATCGCTGAAGCTTTTGCGAAAAATCAAGGAACGCTTTTGGTGGCCGTACTTAAGTACCAAGGAAGGTGAAAAGAATGGTACAAAGCTCACAACGTTCTTAGGATTAAAAGCTATAATCTTAGCAACCTTAGCTACTTCTTTGTATACTTTGCGGTTAAACGTCATGGTCATGTATAGTAAAATTTTCAAGGTCCTAAAGTAGAATCAAGCCAAATAACTTTTATATTGACCATGCAGCTTATTCTTCAGTTTTGATTTCCATTCTTGTTTGGTAACTCCATATAAAATTAGAGCGCATCTGCCCTCAGATTCTATTTTATAGAAAAAATTCAACAATTCACCCTCTTTTCGGATTCCAATGCTGGCAAGTGCTCTTTTGCTTTGAACATTTTCTTCATGTACTCCCAATCCCACACGCTCCACATCCAGAGATTCAAACACAAACTTCAATATACAATGTTTGCATGCTTTATTAAGTCCGGTTTTCTGAAATTTTTTTCCGTACCACGTATGTCCCAATTTGATATTCTTGAGTTTGGAGTCGTAAGCATACAATCTGGTCATTCCTGCATAGCACCTCGCCCTCTTATCAAAAACAACAAAAGGGTACTGAACATGATTGGCCCTATTTCGAATTGCCCGATCATGGTATGTTTGAAATTCCTCGATTCCAGGTCCTCCTTCATCAAAAAAGACCCAAATTTCCGGAGATTTTGCAACATCAGAGAGATGCGACAAGTGAGCCGCATTCAATGGTTCCAATCGTACCATCTCATTTTCCAGAACATAATCCTTGTCAAAGTCAAACAACATTTTTAACCTCACTTTTCAAAAGATCGAGTACGCATGCTGCAGTCCAAGAAAACTGCCCCCCTCCATATCCGTTTTTCAATTCGGAAGCAACACTTTTCTGAGATTCAAAATATTCGTAAAATCCTAATCTATCCACCAAGGTGATAAGGTCGTTTTTGACTATCTCAGCGGTATCCTCAAAGCCATATTGCATCAAGCCGTTGTAGATCATCCAATTCATTTGAGGCCAAATCGGACCTCGCCAATAGCGCTTCGAATCAAACAAAGGACTTTGAGGATCAAAACTGGGACAGATAAAATAATCGTTTGCATGAAGCGATTGTAAATAATTGTTGATCAAATGAGCTTGTTCTTGTGTTGGAACATTCGCGTATAGTGAGGCTATTCCCCCTATCTCTTTGTGCGGAAGACAAGCTTCTGCTCTCAAATCATAACACACAAACGTGTCAAGATCTTTATTCCACATTTTTTCTCTAAACCTGGGAATAGCCTGCGATTGCCATTCTTCAATTTCCTTAGTTTCGAACCCAAATCGCTGACCAATATTGATCAAACTTTGATTCGATTTTATCAAGACTGAATTGATCAAGGTATCCTGAACGAGAAATGGGCTCTCCTCAAAAATGCCTGCTTCATCGTATTTATTGCTTTTACCCAATTCCAAAAGATAGACATACCGATCATATTGATAGGTAGTAGGACGCTCATCGGTGGGTGCCAGACTTGTATCACGCCTTTTGTATTCCGGAAGTTTGCTTTTATCAACAACTATGCGGTCCATGGATGTATCCCATAATGGCGAATTGTCTCTCCCAGATTCCCATGGGTGAAAGATAAAAGCCAGCCCTTCTTGCCTGGGATCTCTGTATGTATAGAAAAATCGATGACTGTCTACAATCTTTGGAAAAAGTGACTTAGCAAATTCAATTAATTTGTCGTTATCGGGAAATCTGGTTAGCAAACTCTCCAAGATGAATCCATGAACAGGCGGTTGGGTAATCCCGGATGTTTTGGGTGATATAGGTGCTCCAGCATTTACATTCGCATTCCAAAAATCATAATTTGGGAAATATGTCTTCTCATTTTCACTATGAAAAATAATATGAGGGATCATCCCATTCTCCCATTGACCTGAGAATAGTGATTGTAATTCAGTAATACTATACTCCAGGCTAAAATGACTTATTCCTAAACTAGTAAATCCAGAATCCCAATTCCACTGGAAAGGATATAATTTTTTTGTAGGAATGGTAAACCCATCCATCCAATTTCCTAATAATATTTCTTTTGCCTTGCTGCTTAACGCCATCGGATCGTTCGATTTTGCGGTTTGGATTTGATTTTAATACAGTATTGGCAGCCCATTGAGACTGCCAATATTTAACGAATATGTCCATATCCACTCACTAATGTACTATTATTAGGTTGTTAACATAGACACCGCATGAAAAAACTATTTTCTAAAATTCAAAAGCTGCTCTAAGGAATATTCTTCTTGGGAGAATGGGTCGTCCTACAAAGAAGTTTCCTCCCGCCACTTGACTATCTCCCTGTCTTGGAGAACCTTCCGTAACTCCATCTGCATCAAGTAAGTTAAAGACAGAAAGTCCCAATCGAAGATTTTCATCCCCTTCACCTAATGCAAACGTATACCCCAAATCCAATCTTACTATATTAAATCCGTCCAATTCTACTGTATTTGTATTGTTGGCAAACTTGCTACCTAGGAAATTTGAACTAAGATTTGCATCCACAGCACCATTGTCATAATTCAAACCGATCATTCCCATCACATTTGGAATTCTAGCTATGCTGTTTCCTTCTTGCTCTGTATTCCCTTCTACTTCAGTGAATTCATGATCCTGATATGTGAAATTTCCATAGGCATTAAGCCCTTTAGAAATATTGTAATTCGCGCTTACTTCCAAACCAATAGTCTGTGTACTTTGGAGTTGTATTGATTCCGTGATCCCCCCCATGCCATCATTTACAATATCGACATTTCTTCTATCACTCAATGCATTGAAGAATATCGCGGCTGTACCCGAAAGTTTGCTGCTTGCATATTTAGCACCAATTTCTCCCTGAATTACGGTTTCCGTTTCATAGGACTGTACGGCTCCACCATCAAATTTCAACGATCGAAGTTGGGGAAAGAAATATCCTCTACTTGCATTGGCATAAAGATTTACCTTCTTATTCATTTTGTATAATCCGCCAATTACAAAAGCTACATCCGATGCATCGACTATCCCTTTATTGAAGTTATTTGATCCTACACCATTTTCAAGACTCACGTTACCACTTGCTCTCTCCCATCGAAGGCCTATGTCAAAATCAAATTTTTCTCCTTTGATCTCATCTGCTATATAAACCGCGATTTTCGAACTTTGAAGTGTTCTGTTATTGGTCTGTCTTCCAGTACCTTCCACATACCCACTGGAAGAATGAGACACAGTATTGCCCAGGCTATCCACATACGATACACCGACAGCTCTTGGAGAATTGGTGAAATCACCCAATACGTTGTGTATCCAGTTGTTATCCAATGCTTTGGTATTCGACAAAAATGTACCAATAGTCAGGTTATGGTTGCCAATCGTCTTGGTCAAATTGATTTCTCCTACTAACTCCTCCATATCTCGCTCTCGATCCAATACTCTATTCTCAAACAAAAGATCTGAACTACCCAGATTCGTCCCATTGTCTGCATAGGTGAATGTTGCGTCTGCCGGAAGACCTCTGTCTGTAAGATAATTTGCTTGTGATTCCGGGGTATTGTGCGTACCATCGCCATCCAGGAACAAATTAAACCAATGATCGTAAGAAGCAGCTTTTGTCTTTGCAGAAAGTCTCCAGTCGTTTCCAAATTCATGATTTAATTCTGCCATGATAAACTGGCCATTAGTGGTTACTCCATCTCCAATTGGAGATTTAAATCGACCAAAAGGGGTATCAAAAGAAAAGTCTTTAAGCTGGCTCGACAACATGGTATAAATTACCTCTCCATCATTTCCAACAGGTCGCTCACGTGCATCATTTGAATTATCCAGTGGATATGGCAGATAGAATTGAACATTGTCATCTATTCTCTGCATACTTACTACCAGCGCACTCTTACCTTCATTGAATAATTTCTTGATATTCCCTCTCAATTGATACCCTCTCGTAGGTAAACCTGTCTCCAATGGTCCTTCATCGTATCGGTAAAATCCGGAAACCGCATAATACAATCCATCTGCCAAAGGACCGGCAGAAAGAAAGTCGGTTTTAAATCTTCCACCCTCTGCCCATTCGAGTTGCACCTTGTTTACTGGATTGTCACTTCCTCGGATGCTTTGATAATTCACAATACCGGCAACACTTCCTGCACCTTGCAATGTCGCAGATCCACCTCTCACGAATTCCAAACTTCTCAAACCAATGTCATTTCTAAAATAGACATCATGCGCAGATGAATTGAGTCCAAAAGTACTTAAGACCGGAATTCCATCTATATTGAGCGGAGTAAATGCATATTGGCCTCCTGAAGGGAATCCTCTAACAAATAGATTGGTCGCTACTTCACCACCACCCCCTTCTGCGGTAATTCCAGGTACTGTTCGAAGAATATCTGCTTGTGAGTTCGAAGACAACCTCGCCAACTGATTTGCATTTAAAACGGTAAGTGACATGGGTGAATTCTTTTGGGATCTTCCAGTAAATGTACCAGTGACCACTACTTCATCCAATGCCAATTGATCCTCGGACATAACAATATTTCCCAAATCTGAATCTCCGGTCAGTACCACTGTCGCATTTCTATATCCGATATAGGAAATCAAAAGCTCTGTAACACCTTCTGGTGGGCTAATGCTAAACTTCCCATCTAAATCTGTAATTGTACCCTGATCCGTGCCTACTAAAATTACGCTGGCACCTATAATTGGCGCTCCTTCCTCATCAACTACGGTCCCGTTCACCGTATTTTGCGCAAAAGTACTTGAAGAAAAAACCAGGATAAAACTGGCCAAATAAAACCATAATTTTAAGCTATACAGATTTTTCATTTTATTATTTTATATATTAGTAAATATGCAAATTTTGTTCTGTGTAAATTCTCTAAGGCAATTTTATAAGTTTAAGCCGAAAGTATTCAATAGAAAACTATAATAAACTGATACTAAACTATAAATTGGCAGGATAAATTAATCCTATGAGACCAGAACTCGAAAAAATCCAACGGAATTCAACCCGATCCTTTAATGTGAAAATTGTGAAAAGGGCGAACCGTCCATTGCTCACTAAGGCGTGGCATTATCACCCGGAGATTGAGATTTGCTATACCGTAAAAAGTCGTGGAAGGAGGTATGTTGGGAATAATATTTCAGAATACAAAGAACAAGATCTTGTGATTCTTGGGCCTAATCTTCCACATGGTTTTACTACTTCGGTTGAAACAGAGCAATATGTTCTTCAATTTAGGAAAGAGTTTTTGGGTCAGGGATTTTTTAATGCGGCCGAACTGGAACGAATCAATAATCTTCTTATACGTTCAAAAAGAGGATTGTCTTTGTCCGGAATGGAAATAAAAGAAGCAGATCATAGGATTCGGAATATTTACAATCAGGAAGAATATAGTTTTCAAAAACTTTTGTCTCTTCTGGAATTTCTGGATTACCTCTCTACTTGTAAAAATCTGTCGCCAATTTGCACAGAAAAATATAGCTCACATATCTCGATCACAAAACTAAATAGTATTAAGACCATTTTTGAGTTCATCGAAAACAACTTTCAGAAACAAGTCACCATTAGCGATGCCTGCAAGATGGTCAATCTAACGGAATCGGCTTTCTATAAATTTGTGAAACGACATACCAATAAGAAGTTTACCACCATCCTCAATGAATATCGAATCGATCATGCTTCCAAATTATTGATCAGCAGCGATCTGCCCATCTCAGAAATTTGTTATCAAAGCGGTTTTGGTAATTTATCGCACTTTAATCGAGTATTCAAACAATCATTTAACATTACACCTCGTGAGCTTCGAAGGAAATATGAGATACCTCTGAAGTAATTTGTACTCTGAAGTGTTTAAGATATCGATGAGGTTCTTCGGTATTTTATAGTCTTCTACAGGCCATTCTTGAATGCCCCAAAACGATACGTAATAGATGTTTGTAGTCCGAAAGCAAAAGGTCGAAAGCTGTTGATATCCTCAGTACCACGACTGCCAAAATCATTTAAGGCAATCTTGGCATTGAATCCCAGACTAATGAATAAAACATCATCAATCAAAGGAGTTTCCAGTCCTGTACCAAAAGAAGCAGCATAATTATTGCTTTTTAAATTTATTCCGAATAGCTGCTGAAAATCATCTCTAGGGTTGGTATACCACGCCAATCCAGGTTGAACAAAAAAAGTAAGAAATTCACTAAAAGAATAGCGATAGGATATGGCGAACCCAACCTCCATAAGTCTTGTGGAATAGACTTCTCTGGCTACAAACCCTCCTACGGAGAGTGTATTCGTTGGAGAAGCAACTACATCTCCAGTATATTGAAATCCATATGATGCAACTCCAATACTTCCATTTATTGAGATGGATCGGGATGGCTGAAAACCAATGGAAAAGTTGTAATTACTATTTCGTGCTTGGGTTGTTGTTAGTATGTTAATGGTAGAAGAAATACCCTCAATTTCTAGGTATTGCTCGCTGTAGGTCAAACTCCCGGTCTTACTCATGCCGTAAGCAATACTTAAATTGAATCTCTTCGCCTCTTGTGCCTTTAGCTCCCCAAAGCATCCGATCAATACGAGTAACAAAATAATGAACTTGTGTAAAGATTTTATCATCATGATTTTTTCCTCTAATGCGTTACAATGAGGTAATTTAAAAACGGAATTGAGTGACAAGGTACAGCAAAAATTAAAATTGGTCCCTACTCCTAACATCTAACCATCAAAAATCACTGATAATTATAAAATTTAGATTCTTTAATTATCTGAAGTAAAGACTTGCATGACCTCCAAGAAGAATTAAAATATTTCCTTAAATCATTATATCTATTCCTGATTTAAATCTTGATATCAAACAATCAATATTGATCTCTCAATACTGGTAAATAATTTACGTTTTATAACTTAATGTAAAATTCCAAATTCTCCCCAAAGCTGGAATAATTCCCGGACCAGGATAAGCAGCTGCTCTTCGTGTGAAATAGGATGCATCCAACAAATTATTGATGCTAAATGAAAATTTTACGTGCTCAGATAAATCATAGCGCATTGAAAAATCCATAACATGATAGCTGGGCACAACTCCAAATACTCCTTTAAACGCAGTTTCGGTATTGGCAGCATCAGAAAATTGTTTTCCAACCCAGGTCGATTGCAATGATGAATAGAATTTCCCAATGCCATAGGTCAAACCAGATTTAATATTGTAATCTGGTAAGTCTTCCAAGCGATTCCCAGATCGTACTCCTACCAATGCTCTGTCATTAATATTTGTATATCTTCCTCTGTTTACAGATCCGTTTATGAACCAACTAAATTTATGCTTGCTTTCGCCTTTCAAAACCTTAAGGACATCTACTTCAAAAAATAACTCTGCGCCATATATTCTGGCAGAACCAATATTTGTTCTAACTCTTAGCCCATCATCGATAACTTCACCAATGCGATTATTATAAAAGGTAAGAAATAACCCACCTTCAATAAAAAATGGAGAAAAGTTTCTTTTTCGTAATCCGAAATCAAAACTATATCCACTTTCATCCTTTATATCCGGATCGACAACTTGAATGTTGGTCTGAATCTGGACATCTGTAAAATTGATGGCCCGGTAATTAGAGGTAACATTGGCATATAGTTCATAATTGGAATTAAACTTATTAGATAGACCTAATCCATATAAAAATACCGTTCTATTGGATGTAGAAGATTCCTCTATCTCCTCTTCGATAAAGTCATTAAAGGCATTGATCCTAATCGTATTGGTATACGAACCTTCGACTTGAGTCTTGATATATTCCAATCTAAATCCTGGCACGAGGCTGAATTTGGGAGTTATATTAAATACGTTTTCGGCAAACACTGCGAGATTGGTATTCGGAAAATCAAAGTCGGATTTTCGTCTGTTAAAAAAGGAAGTATCCACGCGGGTAAAATCAGCATCACTACCATCCGAACCAAATTGCTGGCTAAAGTTGGTCTTACCGGTATAGATTCGAGTTCCTATCAACAATGTATTATCAATTGATGTACGACTTTTATAATTAATAGCAATTCTGGTTTCATTTCCCACATTCCTAAATTTCCCATCCAGAAGATCACGATTAGAGAGAGGATCCTCTAGATCAGGAGTTTCTAATAGGCCCAATGAAGTTCTACGCGCTGCCAAGGCAAAAAATCGATTATAAATTTTCACCATCTCACTGGGTTGGTACTCCAACAAAATGGCTCCCAGGTTCCAATTCACTTTGAACCAGTTTCTTTCTCTGTTAGAGCTGCGAGGATTAACTGCAAACACCTCATCCGTCTGTCCTCCGGCTTGTTGACTGAGATAATTCATATGCGTCAAGTCGATACCGATCTTCAATCGATCAGAAAAAGCATACTCTGTTTTAATATATGCCCCGTATTGTTCGAAAGCAGAATTAGGTCTCCATCCGTCACCGCGTTTGTATTGAAAATAACTGTAATAATTCAGTTTATTCACCCGGCCATGTACACTGTTAAATGTATTGAAAAACTGATTCGCACCGTATGTATTATGGGATTCGAGACTTACTTTTTTTGCAGTATTACCACTCTTCAATTTGAAATTAATCATTCCTCCAAACTGGCTCCCATACTGCAAAGCCCCAGCACCTCTAACTACCTCTATCTGCTTTATCGCTTGTTGTGGTGGATTGTAATAGCTCTCTGGATAACCGAGCGCATCTGCACTCATATCGTATCCATTCTGTCGGGTATTAAAATTTGCAGATCTATTAGGACTAAGACCTCTGCCACCTATATCTAGTTGCAACCCGGCATTATCACTCTCCCATATATTCAAACTAGGAACTTTTGCAAATGCTTGGCGAGCATTGTTTGCTGCTTTGTTACCCAGCATTTTTTCGATATTAATTACTTCCGTTTTCTTACCCACATATAATCCCCCTGCTTCAACTGCCCGCAATTGCCGAATCCCAAAAATGTCAGAATCTGAACCTACAGTTACCGTTGGCAAAGTAACTCCACTTAATTGTAACGTGACAACGATTGAGGTATCTGAGTATATTTTAAAGGACTCCACCTTTGTTTCACTATTCAATTCCTTGAAAAGCACTTCATACATAGTATCTCTTTTTAATTCCAGGAAAAAAGATCCGGAAAGATCTGTGTATGTCACTAAATCGCTATTTGAGACTTGAATCAAAACATCAGAAAGTGCGTTGTTTTCCTGGTCAACTACCACACCGGATAAGTTGACCACATTCTGCGCGAAGAGCGAAAATGCACTAACCTGCAAAACAAATAATATGACGATTGCCCTGAAGCTCATTTATCTTCAAATTTTAAGATCCAACCCTCTTGCATAGGATTTTTATTGTTGTAAATATCGTAGGTATCATCTGTGAATTGTTGACTTCTACGTGCATTTAGAGAAATTCTACTTTTCACATAAACCTCCGGATTATAGCCGTTTTGTGCTTTGAATCGATCCCCTAAAAATTTGCCAAATTGGAGCATCATATCGGGTTGTGATCGCAATTGCTGTTTTTGAAAAGGGGTAAGATAAATATCAGGATTCACTTCTTTTTGTTCATTTTTTACAGGATCTCTCACGATAAATGATGTGTAGCCATTTTTTTCCATTAACATCACACGCCAGCTAAATCTATACCCTTTCTCGTGCCAAAACAAATTTCCTCCGTATACTAAATACCTCATAGGTAGAAGGAGCTGAATTGCCAAGTATAAAATCAACAATTTTGAGATCACGGATTGCCAAAAATATGAAATCGTAGGATTACTATTCTCAATAGCATCATCTGGAAGGCGTCCTCCAATAAATCGAAGGATACGACCATGAAAATTGTCGGAGAAGAAAATTAAGGTAGAAGTAATCATGATATACGGGAACATACCAATTCTAGGAAACAGAATTCCTGTGAGAATGTGAAAAACCAAAACTGCTACATAGGCCAGAACTCTTGTCTTTCGAATCCATAAAAATATCCATATCGTAAGATCATAAATGCACCCAAGCCAACTAAATAAAAATGCAATCCCTTTTAAATTCATAAAAGGACCAATAAGTGGCAACTGATATTTACCGGGTAACCAAGTCGCCATAGGTTGTGCACGAAACAGCCAATCCGGATTTACTTTAGCTAATCCAGCAAAGAAATAAACGATAGACAACTGGAATTTAAAAATTAGAATATGCCAATTATTACAGGTGGCTGACTTAATTTTTGGAAATAGTTTTGAATCTATAGAATGCCAATGATGGGCTGGCACCCAGATCATCCAAAAAACAAGTAGAGATACGAGATAATAATGGTTGAGGTAGTATGTCTTATCCAAAAGCTCTACATAGGTAAACAGCACAAAATATGATGCTGTACTAAATCGGTAAAAAAGTCCTAAAATGATACATATGGAACAAAGACCTAATAAGCCAAAAATGACATACATTCCGTTACCGGAAAGTGGATTTAACCATGAAACAAATCCAAAATGAAAGATTGGATCGATATATAACTCTTTTATCCAACCCTCTTCATATGTTCGATAGTTGCTGTATAGCAGTAAGAACCCAAAACAAATCCTGAATATGACCAGAGGTGCTATGGAAACTCTTTTAAAAAGCCAATTATTTAATTTATTACTAACGATATTTGTCATCGAAGTTATTTAAAAACGTAGTGTAAAATGATTTGTATGTGCTTGGTTTTCAAATCGAAACAATTTTTGAGGAGCATAGCCCAAGCTACGTGACGAAAAAATTGTGATGAGTTGAGAATCAATGATATGCAAAGGAATTACCAATATGTTTTTAAATCGCTTCATTTAAAAAAATAGACACCTGAAAACCAGGTGCCTATTTTTAATTTTCTTTATTAATACATACCTATCACAACTTAATCTCCATCATTGGAGCCATCTGCATCTTGGACATTCAAGACAGGAAATAAATCAGACTTGTACAATGTTACCAAGGCTTGGATGCTGTTGTACAAATCATCGTCACCGACGATACGAGTACGATTGCTAATTTTGTCATATATCTCGGTATATAGATTCTTAATATCCGTATCTAAAGATTCTTGATCTCTATCCAGCAAAAGATCTTCATATCCAATACCATCATCTTCAAGAGAAGTGGTCCCCAGATAGATATCTTCCATTTCTTCGACAGCTGCTTTTAGCAATGCCAGAGATACATCATCATTGCTATTTTCAATACTTTGATAATACGCTTCTATGATTGTGGGGTCTGGATCAAAAGGAGTGTCATTCGGTCCTGATCTTCCGATTGGAAGACCAACTTTATTGCCTCTGACATGATCCTCGTAATAAACCATAATGCCGTTGAGCTGCACACTTACAGAACTACCCAACTCCGTTCCACCATTATTTATAAAGTTCTCTTCAAGGCTTCCAGTCCATCGGTCAACCAGATTATCAGCCTTCTCTTTCATGGCTTTAGCCAATTCCAGCAAGAAATTTGCTCTTTTGGGTTCATTAGAAAATGAAGAAACAACATCTTCCAAACCATAGAGTAAATAATCTATTGCAGGAAAACCATTGGCTCTTTGTTGAGCAGTCACGTTGAAGTTGTACGACTCTGTATCTATCAATTCGTCTAAGAATTCAACGTCAATGGGATAAAGATTAGTGGTATTGACAAGATCCACATTTACTGTAGCATAATAATCATGTACAGCCGCAGCTTGATAAGCTACATATGAATCCATATATGCACTTCTCAAATCTTCTAAAGTCGATGCACTTGTGTTGTTAACAAATGCTTCTGTAGCAGTCAACAACCCTGCGGCTCTAACCTGATAATCCTGCATGGTAGGAATGATCACCTCTTTGACTTGATTCGTCAACAAATTTTCAATTGTCGCTTCCACCTCGATATCCATAGTATCCATCATCATAGACGTAGTGTCTGGATCCGGATCCGGGTCAGGATCTGGATTAACCATTGGATCATCATCCGAGCACGATACCATTATGAAGGTAAAAATCGCCAACGAGAAAAATCCAAACTTCAGAATTCTATTAAGTGTCATATTGTTTCAGTTTAATTAAAATGGAACGTTTATGAAACCAGGGAAAGCGCTATTTAGTTTAACACGAGCTGCTTCCATTTGAGCATCGGTAACATCCCAAAGGTTAATTGCATAAATACCAGACAATGTTGCATTGTTCGCTTCCCATCCAAGTTCTTCTAAAACATCATAAGCTTCTGCTTCAGACATTCTTCCTTCTGAGTTGAAAGATAGTGAATAGATGAATCCTAAAGCTTCTGATAAGTGGTGTAACTTGTCATCATCCGTTACATCAGCAATAGCATCATTTAAGTAGTGGAAGGCTGCAGCTGCAAGACCTGCTTCTACATATAATTTAATATCCTGACGGCAAGCTTCAAGAGCTGCTTCATTTACATTCTCATCTCCAGGACCAAAGCCTTCTCCAGCTTTCAAGATCGCTCTTCCTAGTACGTAAGCATCCATGATTCGCTTTGCAAGATTGATACCATATTCATCTTCCGTCTCATCACTGAAATCAAAAATATAGTTCGCCATGAACTCTCCGTCCCCATTTGAAGTATTGTCAGGATTAGGATAGGTCATAGGGTTTGCAGCAAGGTATCCAAATGCTTCATCCCATCTGTGTTGTCTGTCTGTACCTTTAGTGGCATAATCTGTTCCAGCTGCTGACTCATTATTTCCAGTTTCGTTATCTGGTCCAGATTGATTCAATCTTAAATAGTCATCTACCATTTGATCGTAAAGAAGAGGTCCGTACAAACCTTTTTCAAGAATCTGTGCTAGTTCCAGTCCGTTTGCATCTACGTGTCTTCTTTTGTCACCAGTCGTAATTATACCAGCAGTACCATTAGACGCGGTTGTTGCAAAGTTTTGACTGGTTGTTACAAGCCTATCCGCTAAATCAGCGAAAGCATCTGCTACAGCTGTGTTGCCATTATCAAAATTCAGCTCGTCGATCTTTGTTCTAATATTTGCATCACCGTTGGCATCATCTGTTACGTATAATGATCCATCTGCCAATGCCGCTTCCATATCAAAAGTAATAGGCTCATCTCTCATATAAGATACTAATTCTCTCAACTGAGCTACTCTTGTTACCTGACCACTGTATACACCTGGTGCAAATACATCATCCAAGTCATAAAAATCAGGAACACTGAAACCGCCGATATTTACAGTACCAAATGCATCAAGATTACTTGATAAGAATCCTGCATTTACATCAACCACTGTTGTAGGCATAATTTCAATACAATTACAAGTTTCAGCTTCTTTTACGAAACCTTCATCACAAGTAACATCCACACACGGATCAGGAGTAAGTTGTGATGCATCCGTAATACAAGAGCAGTTAACAGATAGTACTTGACCTGCATCACAAGTTGTATTGCAAACGATGTTTCCATCCTCACACTCAAAACCAGGAGGCAATGTCAAATCATCACAAGGATCATTGCTACAAGAACTAATAAGGCCCACAACTAATGCCAACATCAATAGTAGAATCGAATTATTTTTTTTCATAAGATAATTTTAACTTTTTTAGCGTAACACCTTCTGATTGAAAGTGTTTGCGATTTTAATGATTAATTTTATTTAGACTAATTCTTAATAGGGCGCAAATATAGTGCATGTTTGGCAAATAAATATGCTCTTTAATAGAATTTTTATGCAGATAGACCAAATTTAATTTTGGAAACCTTCTCTCCATTTTTATTGCAATAAAGTATCAAAATTGAAAATAGCAGATATCGCTTTATTCTTCTGTTAATCAGAATTTTACAACTTACATTAAATCATATAGATACAAGCGTTGTGGATATTTTACAAATTGGTCGAAACACGTAATTCTTCAATAAAAC
>JBCCVV010000004.1:0-79219 GCA_039194925.1 Bacteroidota bacterium | reverse complement strand
TTCCAGAATAAGAATAGAGATGTGAATAGCTTTGTATCAAGGTGTCTGCCTTAATACGACTTGACAAATACTTCTATATCAAGTATCAATTCCATGATCTCACAGTTATTCACTTTTAATAAGTGCATATACCTATTCCTTGCAGCGTCAGTCCAATATTTATCCAAAAAAGGATATAAACTGACCCTATGCTATTTTAAAATACTGTTGATTTAGAGAGCAAAAGGTGCATTTATTTTTCGCCATCGAAGAAAAGCTACTTACCACTTAATTTAGAATACCTAGTAAGCAGAAATAAGGATGCATAGTTGTTAAAGGATTCAATTTTCCTTTTAATATACTCATTGGGAGGTTTGATCAAAACACTATACACGCTCTTAACGCGAGATCATAAATAAGGTTTACAGATTCTTGAACATAATTCTAATTTTTCTTTTAAACTCATCGATTTATTTCAAGCTATGATTATTTATTGAATTGTTTGATCCCATTTAATATTTGCAACATTCATTTTTCTATCCTGTACCAGATGAATCTTCTCAACATTCTAATGAAGTGATTTAAAAACAGAATAAAGGGTACGAAGAATGGTTATATGGTTTTAGTTGCAGAGAACAATAATGATGAGATCAAATGGGAGGATTGGGTGCTTGATTTAGACTCCAACGGTGGAATGTTAGGAGGGAATTTACACTAAAAGGGCATCTTAGTAGGTATTGTCAAAGTCAAGGAATCCATCAAAGTAAATTCCTTAAAAGCCATTTTGAACTAGTTACAGAACCACTTTGTGAATGCTTGGTGAGGTTTTTCTCACTTGCATTGGACCCTGAGTGCGGTGGACAAGTGAAGACATTATGGGTTTTTAATCGCATCGGTCAGCCGACATGTACGTGCTAGAAATTTCAATCTTTCGGTGGTCTTTAAAAATATAGATGTACATTGAGAATATTTATGTTCTTTAAAATGATTATTGTGCGAAAGATTTACTTTTCCCTTGTAATGATTCTTTGTGTTTTTGGGACGTTACTGAGCCAAGAACAAATCAATGAAAGTATGCCATTTCAAGGTGATCCAGATAAGGATTATTCCATTTTTATACCATCAAATTATGAAGAAGGTGAGGCAATACCGGCATTCTTAGCCCTTCACCCATTAAATACCAATCGTTGGAATGGGCAAACGTGGTGCGAAGAGTTAACCGATTTTGCTGAAACCAATGGAGTATTTTTGATTTGTCCGGATGGTGGTGTAGATGGTAAAATTGACGATCCGATTGATACCGCATTCACTTCTTTCCTTTTGGATTCGGCCTTTATATGGTACGATATTGATGAAACTAAAGTGTATGCCATTGGATTTTCATGGGGAGGAAAAACAACATATACCTATGGATTGAACCACATTGATAAGTTCGCAGGTTTGTTGCCAATCGGTGCAGCTATTACGATTGGGGAGATCAATGGAATCGCAGAAAAAGCAATGGACGTACCAGTATATATTGTTCATGGATCTCTGGACAGTCCCAATGTTAGATATTTCCCACTACTGGAAGCGATGGAGGACAATGGTGCGTGTGTAGAGAGCAATTTACTGCAAGGGGTAGGTCATACCATAGATTTTGCCAATCAGGTTGAGATATTAACGGAAGCTTATGAATTTTTAAAAGATAATGCCTGCGCGACCACTTCAATCGAGGAAGCTGGATCTCAAGATTTGAATGTACTTTTACCTTACTCGATGATCCCTCAACATCAAGCAATTGACTTAACCCTTTCGAATGACAAGAATTGGGAAGTATACACTGCCGGAGGAACCTTGGTAAAATCAGGAAGTACGGATAGAATGGTAGTCGATATGACAAGAGGTATGTATATAATCCATGCTGGGAAACATTCAGAGGTGTTTGTGGTGTTTTAGAGATTGGAAAGATTGTTTGGAATCCTCTTACGTGAAGCCGAGAAATGATTTATTAATGAAATTTGGAGTATGAAATTTTCGAAAGTATTAAATGTATTGTTGGTGCTAGCCATCTTGGGATTTGTTGGCTACAAGATTTATCAGATGCCGAAATTTGATGATGGAGAGGTAGCACCGGGCTTTCAGGCTCAATTAATCAATGGAGATTCATTCACACTTTCCGATTTGAAGGGCAGTTATGTACTGTTGGATTTTTGGGGCTCCTGGTGTGGTCCATGCCGCAAGGAAAGTCCTGGTCTGGTCAAATTGCACAATGAATTTAACGGAAAATCATTCTCGGATGCCAAGGGGTTTGAAATTGTTAGTGTGGCTATTGAGACCAATGAAAAAAGATGGAAGAATGCCATTGCCAAGGATCAATTGAGTTGGCCGCATCATATTGTGCAATTGGATAGATTCAAGGGACCGATAGCAAAGGAATATGGCGTGCGGGAAATACCAACAAAATACTTACTGGACACTAAAGGAGAGATATTGATGGTGAATCCTACGTTCGGAAAATTGACAACTTTTCTTAGTGAAAAAGTTCAATAATTCGCGGCTCTTAATGTCTTTTCTGGGAATTCTTGGTGAGAATCAAACTTCAATACTCGATCTTTACCAAACTCAATTTAAAATTCCGTTCGCTGGGTACCAGCAGAATGTTGGATGATACCTGTACTGCGTCTTTAAATCGAAGTTTTAAATTTTGATATTCAGTACTCAGCAGACTATTTCGCTCGAAATTTCCAAGTGGGTCCAGCACATATTCACTGACTGTATTGTTACGCTTGATTTCGTCGTTGTAGATTAGTCGAATACGGCTTGGTGTTTTGAATAAGAAATAGGAGCTGTATACACCACCATCATCCTGGGAAAATTGTTTTTTATAAAGTATTTTTTTCCAATGCTCAGACCCATCGGGATGAAAGGAAAATACAATGATGTCTTCGTTATAAATATCTACCCAACCTCTGCCATTCACACCAAAGCCGCCATTAAATCTGGAACCACCATTAAACGCAGACCGCCTAAAGTATTCCTTATTCATTTCGGTAAAAAGCAAAAATCCACCATCCGCTCGTAAGACAATATTTCTGGTCACGAAATCATTCAGGCGTTTCTTCTTACTTAACTTTTTGCCATATAATTCTCCCAGAAATTTCAAATCAAAATCATGGTCTTCTATCAAGATGTCTTCTGGTAGTGACGAAATAGGTTCGGATAAGTAAAAGTAACCGCTGGCATCAAACTCACTTTCTTCTGATACAAGTCCAGCTAGTACAATCCGTCTATTTCTATCGTCAAAGTCCATTTCAAGATCGACTGTAAGCTTATTGTTGAAACGAAATCGATTTTCATACACCCCATCACTGCTATCCAGGCCAAGAAGGATCATATGATGATTGTCTCTATCGTATTTTGAGTTGTCAATTTCAAACAAAATATTGACTTCACCCAAGTTAGACACGGCAAGGGCCCTGAAATCTTTACGAACGTCAAATCCGATCATCTTACTTTCTTTTCGCCACAATATCTGCAAGTCGTTATTGTCTAACATGTAGGTGTAAAACAAATCATTTTTTCGGGTAGCAAACAATAAGGTTTTTGACCGGTCCTCTGATACTTCGAATTGAAACGTTTCGATTCTAAAGTTTTCTACATCTTTTAATAGTGTAACCGAATCGATTAAGGCTCCAAAGGCATTGTATTTTCGGGCCTTCATGTTGTAGTATTTCTTTTTTCGGTATCCGTAGATTACTGAAAATACGGTGTCTTGAGGGACAATAGCGTAGATGTCTGCTTTATTGGTTTCCAGAATAATCTCCCGCTCGAAGAGATGTTTTAGATTTTTGTCAAATACCTCAACTACTCTTTCATTTCCCTTATCCCGATAGAGCAAGATGTTTTCATCCACAAAACCAATAACATCATAGGCAAAGTCATTTCGGATTACCATTTCTTTGGAAACGGTAACACGCTGGGCACTTGAATACCAAGCCAACCCAAGAAAGACAAATGCCATTACGTATCGTATCACGTTAATCATAGAGTCTAAAGTAAAAAGAATTATTTACTATCTAAATAACGCTCAAAAGTATGCAATAGTTTGTCCGAAGAGACATGAGCCAAATTAAGCGGTATGCGTATTATAGATTGGCCTCAGAAATCAGGTAGAGTATGGGAAATAATTCAAAAATTATCAGAAATTGACTCCAGAATCTCATCCAGTTGATCATAAGATTTATAGCCAACTTTCTCTTCCTTACTTCCTTTTAGGATAATGCCGGCAAATCCCAACTTTGTTATCTCATCAAGATCCGATGCATTAAAATTTGCGTCCAGAAAAACTTCCTTTTCCGATGTTAAAGATTTGATTTTACTCTTTTGCTCTGAAGAAATTTTACCGACTTCAAACGGAAGAGTGAGAACAAGGTGCTTCTGATCTTGCCAACCATCTTCCAGTGTACATATGCGATAGACTTTATCGAATGCCGGTAGGTTATCTACATCAATAAATGGCCCAACAATAATGCTGTTTATGTATATGGTTGCTTTTACTTCTTCCAGACTGTCAGGAATTTCCAGCCCTTCTATTTTTACCATTGTATCTGGACCTTCTACCCAATCCACGATTTCTTTTAGCTGTTTTCCTGACAAAGAGCCAGAGGCATTAGAATCAATCGTAAATGCCATTCCTTCTGCTCCCCATGCGGCAAAATACCGGGCATCCGTCAGGTTGTTGATATCGGTGGCAATAATTCTCATCTTAATACTTCACATTTACCAATCCTACCAATTCTTTCACTTCTTTGAGCGTCTCTTGGGCCTTTTTTCGAATTTCGATGGAGCTTTGTTTGATCTGATCTTTCATCGCTCTTTTGTTGTTAAGTAATTCTGCGCGGTTGGCCTTGAATTGATTCGTCATTTTTACAATTGCTTCTCCAACGGCCATTTTCAGATCACCATATCTTAGGTTTCCATCTTTATACGTATCCAACAATTGAGTATGATTCTCCACATCTCCGGAAGCTTTCAACATACTAAACAGGTTTTCTACACCAGGACTCATCGTTTCAGTATTTTCTCCCGTATCCGTCACTGCCGATTTGATCTGCTTCATGATTCGTGCCTCTTTTCCAAAAACGGCAATGTAGTGCTTTTCTCCAGCAGATTTACTCATCTTACGCGAAGGGTCTGCTGTAGACATGATCTTTGGGGTTTCGGTATGAAGCCCTTGTGGCATTACAAAGTATTCCTTACCTACCTGATGATTAAACCTTCCAGCGATATTTCTAGATAATTCCAAGTGCTGGTCCTGATCTTTACCTACGGGGACATAATCCGCTTTATAGATTAGGATGTCCGCTGTCTGTAGCACAGGATAATCCAATAGTCCGACTGATATGAATTTGTTTGACTTCTCCTCTTCTTGTTTCTGTGATTTGTCTTTATACTGGGTCATTCTACTGAGTTCACCCACCCCACAGAAACAATTAAAAATCCATCCCAGCTCGGTATGTTCTGGTACTAGCGACTGAATAAACAGGTTTTCCGGCTTCACACCCGTAGCGATTAGATTGGTGATTAAGTCCCATGTATTGGTTCTTAACTTATTGGTATTATAAGGCATTGTCATGGCGTGATAATCGACTACACCATAGATACAATCGTATTTTTCCTGGAGATCAACCCAGTTTTTTATTGCTCCGAAATAATTACCCAAATGCATATCTCCTGTAGGTTGAATACAGGATAATACCGTTTTTCGTCTCGAATCGCTCATAATCATTTATTTTATTGGCCTGCAAAGATAAATTTTGATCTTCTTTCCTCGATAGGTTTGAAATTTAATTTTTGAGGATAGTCTTAATGAACTAAAAAAGCGGATCAAAATCCGCTTTTAAAAACTCTATAACCTTATGGTTAAATCGGTTTTATACTTTATCGATAATGGTCTTAGACGGAGAAACTCTCGCCACAACCACACGTTCTCGAAGCATTTGGATTGTTAAAATAAAATCCTTTGCCGTCTAGTCCTCCGGAAAACTCGAGGGTTGTATTGCATACATAAAGAAAAGATCTAAGATCCGTTACAATTTTAATTCCATTGTCTTCAAATACTTGATCTCCTTCCTTATCTTCATTATCAAAATCCAGATTATAAGTCAGGCCACTACATCCACCGCTGGTAACAGCTACTCTTATGAAATGGTTGTCTCCTATTTCTCCTGTTTTTTTTAGCTCCAGTATTTTTTCCTTAGCACTATCAGCAACAAACAACATAATTCGACATATTTTTAGCTAATCTAATAATGTATAACAATCTAAATTGTAAAAGTTCTAATTAATTTAAGGATTTATTAGTTCCAAAAAGTTAAATCAAATCGGTTTTAGGCTTTTACGTGACATCAATCCCTTCTTTAAACATCTCCCAAATAGGACTCATATCCCTTAATTTTTGAACTCCTTTTTTGACCAATTCTATGGTTCGTTCTATTTCTTCGATGGTGGTATATCGACCTAAGCTGAATCGAATCGAACTATAGGCCATGTCTTCACTCAAGCCCATACCAATTAGGACATGCGATGGATCCAAGGATGCAGAGGTACAAGCCGATCCCGTGGATACTGCAATGGTTTGATTGAAAGTAGCAATGAGGGCCTCACTCTCGACGAATCGAAATGAAATATTACAGACATGGTCTAGTCGCTCTGCATCTTGACCATTCACGAATGACTCCTCGATTGTGAGCAGCTCGGATTCTAAGCGATCTCTCAGCTTTTTGACTCTTTTAGATTCTTCTCGCACGGTTGAACGTAGCAATTCAGCAGCAGCAGCAAAACCTACAATACCAGGGACGTTTAATGTTCCGGACCGCATGCCACGTTCATGTCCTCCACCATCCATTTGTGCGGTCAGCTTAACACGTGGATTTTTGCCACATACATAAATAGCTCCAACTCCTTTTGGGCCGTACATCTTGTGTGCACTAAAGGCTAATAAGTGTACACCAACTTCCTTTGGCGAGACAGGAATTTTACCAATGGCCTGTGTGGCGTCACTCATGAGAAGCACACCTTTTCGGTCACAAATCTCACCAATTTTCTTCATGGGTTGGATTACTCCTGTTTCATTATTAGCCCAAATTATGGATACAAGTATGGTCTTATCTGTTATGGCACTTTCCAATTCATTCAGGTTGACCAATCCATTGTTGTCTACTTTGAGATAAGTGACCTCCCCACCTTGTTTTTCTATTTTTTCGCATGCATCAAGGACAGCCTTATGTTCCGTTTCGAGGGTAATGATATGATTGCCTTTTCGGTAATACATTTCATATATACCTTTCAGAATAAGATTATCCCCTTCCGTAGCCCCAGATGTAAAGACGATTTCTTTAGCTTCCACATTGATCAAATGGGCAATTTTTTGTCTGGCATGATCGACGGCTTCTTCAGCAACCCAACCAAATGGATGACTCCTGCTTGCAGCGTTGCCGGATATATCATGAAAATAAGGTAGCATTTTATCTAATACAACAGGATCGACCGGTGTGGTAGAATTGTAGTCGAGGTATATGAGATCTTTTTTATTCATTCGCGTTTGAACTTAATAATGCAAGATACCAACAAAACAATCAAGGAAAGATCAAGTTTTAACGGATAAGATAAAAAGAAGAAACCATTAAAGAGCTTCAAGCTCTTTAATGGTTGACCTGAGCAATTGAACATCGATCATTACGCAATAAAACCTCATATTTGCACCTACCAAAAGATATGCATTAAATGATCAACACAGTTCTATTTGACATGGATGGCGTTATTTGTCATACCAACCCATATCATTCCAGGGCATTCCAGACATTTTTTAAGAAGCGGAATATTCACCCTACCGAAAAAGAATTTGGGGAGCATATGTATGGCAAAAGCAACAGTTATATTTTCTCACATTTTTTTGGACGTAAGATCGAAGGAGAGGAATTGTTGGCATATGAAGAAGAAAAAGAAGGACTGTTTAGAGAAATATATGCTGAATATGTATCACCGATTGAAGGTTTTTTGCCTTTTCTTAATTCATTGGCTGACCGGAATATTAAGCTTGGTGTGGCGACTTCTGCTCCGAGAGCCAATATGGACTTGATTCTTGATTCGTTAAACATTCGCTCCTATTTTGGTTCGTTGATGGCAAGTGAAGATGTAACGGCTCATAAGCCAGATCCACAAGTTTATCAAAACAGCGCTAAAAAACTCAACGCGGTACCAGATGATTGCCTGGTTTTTGAAGATTCTTTTTCTGGAGTTTCAGCAGCGATCAACGCACAAATGAAAGTCGTTGGCGTCTTATCTTCTCATACCAAAGCCGAGCTGCCTCCCTGTGACCATTATATTAATACTTACACTAAAGAATTGTCAATGCATATATTTAATAGGTAAGAGATGCATGCTTATCTTAGTTGTTTAAAATTTTCCGGCAATAAAACGTAAACTATGAAATACATCTATGACGCAGTAAGTCTATCGTACAGCATTTGGACAGGAAGATCGAAGGACGACTATCTGGACATAATCAATGAAAAAGGAAGAGAAGGCTGGAGATTTGTGGGATTTGCACCTATGAGTGCTAAACCTAGAGGTGTGAAGGGAATGGAAATCTTATTTGAAAAGGCTATTCCAGACGACGAATAGGTATAAAAAATAAAAACGCCAACTCCAGGCGGAGTCGGCGTCATCAAAACAAAACGAAAAACCAACTTTTCTTTATATAACGCAGAATAGACTTGTAATGGTCAATTAAAAGGTGTATTTCTTTTAGGAATGACGTTTTTATGACCTTTTCCTATCTACGTTGTTTATTTCAGTAAGTTATAGTCCTTTTCTTAATCGGACATCAACTTTTTTATTTTTTCCTTCTCGCTGGATTTCCAACTTTATGGTATCTCCAGCTTTATTGTATTTCATCACTTCAACTATATCTTCAAATCGATCTATCTTTTGATTATTGATGGCTACAATCACATCTCCCGGTAAAATACCAGCAAATTGAGCGGCGCTTCCTTTATCTATACTGTCGACATAGAAGCCAGAATTGGTATTAAGCTCAAATTCTTTTTTTAGATCTTCGTCTACATCATACCCCAAGACTCCAAGATTTACTCTTTCAATATCTCCATTTTCAATTATATCATAAACAATACGCTTCACCAAATTGGATGGTATTGCAAACGAGTAACCGGCATAAACACCGGTTGGGGTTGCGATTGCGGTATTTATTCCGACCAATTCTCCGGCAGTACTTACTAAAGCTCCTCCACTATTTCCAGGATTTACGGCTGCATCGGTTTGAATGAATTCTTCAATGGATTTATCTTCACTTATGATGTCCAAATCTCTACCTTTTGCACTTACGATTCCGGCTGTAACCGTAGAGGTAAGGTAACTAAATGGATTGCCGACGGCCAATACCCATTCTCCCACTTGCACTTTATCACTATCCCCAAACTCCAGCGTTGGCAAATTGCCGTCCACATCAATTTTTATTACGGCTAAATCGGTAGTAGGGTCAGTACCAATCTTGGTTGCCTTTACTTCCCTTCCATCTTCCAATGTGACTATTATATTATCTGCAAACCCTACAACATGATTATTGGTAACAATGTATCCATCTTTTGAAAAGATTACACCTGAACCTGAACCATTTTTGGGATATGAATTGCCACGAAAGTAATCCTGCCAAAAAAAATCTTGACCGAAAAAATCCTGACCAAAGAAATCATCAAACGGACTTCTTCTTGATTTTCTTCGCTTCTCATTTCGCTTTCGTGCAGCTTCGATACTCTCTTCAGCGACAATGTGCACCACTACCTCAGTCGCTTGCTGACTGGCTTTTACAAAATCAAAAGGTAACGTGGAATTTGTATTTGAAGATGAAACTAACGATGCACTTGGGGATTGATTGAAAGCTCTTACAATTTCATCATTTGTTGATCCAAGTTTCATAGCACCCAGAACTACCAAGCCACCGACTATTCCTGCGAAGATTAATGATAAAATATTTTTCATTGTTGTTTTGGAATTTTTCTGTTTTGTAAGTATAGGAACGCGTATTTAACACTTACGCATCTTCGTAATAGGGGAATTAACAGAATATTAACCAGTATGAGCTAGGCGAATGATTCGTTTCGAACGATTTGATCACTAAAAAGTAAGACAAAAACCATCAGCATATGTTTGGATAATTTCTGGATCGCCCGGGAAACGAGGTTTCTGGCCGATTGATAATTCATTTCCATAATTTGAATGATCTCTTCGTAGTCCATTTCAGAATAGTACTTGAGATAAAGGATTTCTTTTTGGCGATCACTTAATTCAGAAAATGCTTTTTTTAGATTGTTTTTCTGCTCTGAGGTCGTTTCTTTTTCAATCAGAATCTCATCAATGGCCAATTCAGCTTCAAAGTGTCTTTCTTCCAATTCAGTTCCGGTAGATTTTCGCAACTTTTTTATCGTATGGAAGATTTTGCGCTTTAGGGATACAAGTAAATACGGTTTTATGGCATTGGTTTCAGATAGTTTGTCCCTGCGGTTCCATAATTCCACAAACAATTCCTGTATACAGTCTTCTACTGTGTTTTCGTCCCGACTAATCTTTTTCCCATAATCGAAAAGGGTCGAAAAATAAGTTCGATAGATCTCTTCCAGGGCTTTTTGGTCGCCGTTTCTAAGCTTATTCCAAATTATTTTGTCCGACATAAATTCCTTTCTCAACCCTTTACAGATGGGCTTCTGCGCGTCAAAGATATTTTAATATTTCACCCAATCTGAATTTTTTTAAAAATTTAATGAGTACAAAATGATTCGCCCCACCTTTTGTGATTGTAGCTGCGAAATTAAACAGTAGCAACAAAGAAATAAATCACATTTAAAACGTATAGTTATGAAAATGCAAATTAAAAATCTAAGAACTTTTGGACTTATGCTGATGGCCGTTTTGGCAATATCATTTACTTCATGTAATAAGGATAATGTAGAACTTACGGATGTTGACAACTTTACAGATAGCACGTTAGAAGGTATTCAGAATGGTGTCGTAGGTAAGAAACATTGTTTGGAATTTATCTTCCCTATCAGCATAGAATTCATAGATGGTACGACTGCTGAGGTATCGGACTATGAAAATCTTCACGAAACTGTAAAAGCCTGGTTCGAAGAAAATGAAATAGAGAAAAGCAGAGAAAACAAGCCTCAACTTATCTTCCCAATTCAGGTCGTAAATCAAGAGGGTGAAGTGATCGATGTCGATTCCGAAGAGGCATTAGCCGAATTGAAAAGCGAGTGTCCAAGAATAGGTAAGAAATGCAAAAAGGGTAAAAGAGGAAAAGGATTTAAATGTTTTTCATTGGTATTTCCGGTAACACTTACCATTGGTGGCGTGGATCAAACGTTTGAAGATAAAGATGCTATGAAAGAGGCGATCCAGGCCTATAAAGAAGAAGCAGGTGAAGACTTTGAGAGACCTACCTTGGTATTCCCGGTAACGATTGAATATGACGATGGTACGCAAGCGGAAATTGCAAGCAAAGAAGAATTAGACGCTGCCAAAGAAGCATGTAAAGACGATGAAGGATAAACCCTTTGCGAATTCCTTATGAAGCCATTGTGGTCTTAGTGGTTAGATAATTTTGCCTCTGCATATCTTATTAACCACTAAGGCTGCAAAGGAAGCACTAAGGTTGCACAAAGAGTACACATACATCCCAAAAGTTCGATTTTAATCACACTCACATTACTTTCAAAGACTTCTTTCGATGTGTTCTTATTCATTCTGATCTCATCGAAAGATATATTTCAATCCCAACTTTTTACTTGATTTGATCGCTTGTCAATCGGCCGTAGATATGCGCTCAAGTCTACATCATAACTAAAGGTGAACTCCTTAGCTGGGCCGCCTATTAACTAAACTTAAAATTAGAATAAGATGAAAATGAATTATTTGAAAGCGTTATTCATGTTTTTAACGATTGGATTGATCTTTCAATCGTGTTCGGAAGATGCAACATTGACGGAAGAATCAACGGAAGAATTCAGGGGAGGAAATAACGGAAACAACAATGGAAACAACGGTGGCAATAATGGCAACAATAATAGTAAAAATGTTGCATCCCTTAACAATCAGATTGTGAACGACTGGACGGATTTGATGATGGAATTGGAAAGATATGCGGGTGGAATGAGACCCAATGCTTCGGCAAGAGCACTGGCTTATATTCATCTCGCAACATATGAAACTGCAGTGCCGGGAATGAGAGATTTTGTATCCAATTCTCAGCGATTGGACGGATTTACCATCAGTCAGCAGGAAGTACCGAGAAATGTAAACTGGGAGATCGCTCTGAATGCATGTTATGCCGACGTTATGGATCATTTTTTGATCAATGTGCCAACGAATCTGAAATCTCAAATTGCTGAATTAGAAGAAGTAAAAGAAGACAAATATTCCAGAAATCAATCCAATAGAGTGGTAGAAGAATCAAAGCAATGGGGAGCTTATGTAGCAGAACAAGTGATAGAATACAGCCAAACGGATGAAGAAGCTGAGCAACAGATTCTGGAACCACAGCCCCTATCGTATGAACCGCCAACCGGAGATGGATTTTGGACGTATTCCGCAGATCCCGAGAGAGCATTGTATCCGTATTGGGAGTCGGTAAGAACGTTTGTTATATCGCCAGATGAGACGACTACCATTCCACCAATCGAGTACAGTACAGATCAAAACAGTCCTTACTATGCTGAAATGATGGAAGTGTACGAAGCGAATAATGAGGCCAAGGCAGAGCAAGGAGAGCAATTATGGATTGCAGAGTTCTGGAGTGATGATGTGGAAGGTTTGATGATGAGTCCTCCGGCCCGTCAATTTGCCATCGCGAACCAGCTGATTGATAAATATAACCTGAACCTTGAGCGCACCTTGGTGATGCTAGTGAAATTAGGATTTTCCCTGAATGATGCGGCTGTATCGACCTGGAAATATAAGTACGAGCATATGGTAATGCGTCCAAGCAATTACATCCACGAATTTATTGATCCGGATTATCAGACAAATCTATATCGATTGGTGTACTGGCCGAATCCATCGTTCCCGGGATATCCATCTGGACACTCTTGCTTTGCTTCAGCTGCTGGCGGTGTATTCATCAATACGTTTGGCAACAATACGAACTTCACTGATCGTACACACGAGGGTAGAGAAGAATTCTTAGGCGATCCGAGAAAATTCAATTCATTCCGACAGATGGCTGCAGAAAATGCATTCTCGAGAATTCCATTGGGTGTACATATCAGAATGGATTGTGCCGAAGGATTGAGATTGGGTTATGAGATTTCGGATGCGGTGAATGAATTAAATCTAGAACGAAAACCGGGATAAGGATTAAGAGAGAAGGTTTTTTTAATAGTTTGTAACATTTGAAGAACGAGCGTGTATTTAAGTGTTACGTAAGAATTGTAATTTGATTTTATGTCCTCGGAGCTGTGGTTTTGGCTTCGGGGGCTTTTTGTTTTTGAATTGTCGAGTTGATTAATTGATTAATTGTCGAATTGTTGAATTATAGAGTTATAGAGTGGTTTAGATGTGCAGTTACAGATTTTTTGAATAGTAGGCGTTATAAACAAAGAAATGATAAACATCATAAACTGACTTGAACTGGATTAAGAAGTTTAAATGTATTGAGATGTAGAATTATCAAATTGGTGAATTACAAAGAGGCAAGGTTAATTTTAGGTGTTTGCATTTAGAATATTGATCATTTGATTCAAGGCCTTTTTGGCTTCTTTCATTATCGGCAATAATGGCCATATGTGAGGCATATCGACCCCTTCAATCACTTCTGAGTCGACATGTTCATCTTCCAGTTTTTTCACCAGCAATTGTTGATCCGGGTACATGATGTCATTTTGAGCGAGGAAGAGTACTGTTGGTGGGAATTGCTCAAAACTACCATAGATGGGTGAAAGTATTGGATTTTTTAAATTTATTTTTCCTGCACACATTTTTTTAGCGCTTACTATGCCTTTTATGGAAAGCATAGGGTCTATTTTTTCTACTCTTGCAATTTCAGGGTTTGAAAGACTGGCATCCATGACTGGAGATATGAGGAATAGCTTTTTAGGTAGTGAGGTTTTCGATTTGATCAAGCGCTGGACTAGAGTGATGACAAGATTACCGCCGACTGAATCACCCATCAGGCAAATGTTGGACGAGTTGAATTCTTCTAATGCTTTGCTGTAGACCGCATCAATGTTTCCTGTGATGGCAGGGATTTTATTTTCCGGAGCTTTGGGATAATCACACAACCAGATTTTATATTCGGTCGTTTGAGCTATGGATTTTATAGAGTCCCAATGATGTTGTGCAGGACCTGAAATGAAAGCTCCTCCGTGAATAAAAAGCAATAGCTTATTGGAATCGACATTCGTACCAATTTCGGTCACCTTGGAATCTAACACTTTGAACGTATTCAATACGTGGTGTTTGAAAAATTTACCTTTTGGAGTGAGGACATCTTCTTTTCGGATTTTGGCATAATCGATGGGGTCTTGGCTGAAGGCTTTTTTGATTCCTTTTAATTTTAGGACGAAGAGGGTGAGGTAGTAGGTGAGGCTGTATTTCATTTTTGCCAATAATTTTCTCCTAATTTTACGAGCCTCATTTTCTATTGTTAATTATTCTGATCTAAGACAATTAATTCATCTGAGCTGATTACTTTAAATTTGGAATGTTTGAATCCTTTTTTATCTCTGGTTATGATATAGTCTATTTTTCCAATATTGGTAGCGCATTCCTCCTGACTTGCATCTTCAAGATCATCTATTTTTGAGTTTAGAGCGTTGAGAATTCCCTTTTTGCTTATATCTTGAATTGTTAATCTATTCATGATGATTTTAATTGCTTTTTTTGCGTTATAAAGATTAGAGTTTTTAGCAACGATATAATAAGCTGTCAAAATTGAATTAGAGGAAGTGTATAAATTCCATCTTTTTAAGTTTTCTTTTTTAAAGATTTGATAGGCGGCATTGGAAAAAGGTATTCTATCGGCGAGAAGGTCGATTATGATGTTGGTATCAATAAATAGGTTTAATTTAGGCATGCTTTTCCACTCGTATTTTTTGTATTTCTTTCTTCAATTCAAAATCAATGGGGAGTTGAATAATTCCTCTGATCATGTCTAATTCTGAATCCCCATATTCAGGTTTATTAGAAGTAATTTTTTCTAGATAAGATTCAATTATTTGTGAAAGACTTTGGTTCGAGTTTTTAGCATATTGTTTGGCTTTCTCAATTACAGATTTTTTCAGTGACAATGTTAATTTCGTATTCATACGTATAATTTATTCAAAATTACGTATAAAGTATGTTAAATGCAAGGTTTTAGACGTAATTGGAAGGGCTTATTCACTAAGACATAGTTGTCATTTCTAACATCTAGAATAGGCAATAATTCGATTCTGGGAAATCTTGATTTTTGATAATGGGTTTCTGCGTAATTTTTAAAATCGCAACTTTTAAGTAGTTCTTAATATCCTAATTTACGTCTAATTACCAAGCTTTTAAAAACTATATATTCTATCAATATAAATATGTATTCTATATGATAAAAACCGCATCCTAAAAATATAATTCCTCCAACCAAAAACAGCCCAATCCCTACCAAAAATCGAAAACAGCCCCAAAAAACCCTCCTTGCCCTCCATATTTGTCTCAGAAATTAAATCATCCAATTTAGATCACCTTAACGAGATAATTAGAAATTATGAACACACAGACACTAAACAAAGGACATCACGTAACCGATACCTTCCTGACTCAAAATGAAATGAAAGAACAATCTGTCTACCAACGATTGTGCAACCAAGAGGCGACCATAGGTTTGGTGGGTCTTGGATACGTAGGACTTCCTATTGCCCTGGAATTTGCCAAATCGTTTCGGACCATCGGATATGATATCAATGCATCCAGAATTGGGCTTATGAAACAAGGCATCGATCCGTCCGGAGAATTGGATAGTAAAGCGTTTGAAAATAAGAATATCCATTTTACATCTGCATCTGAAACATTGGACAAAGCAGATGTAATCGTAGTGGCCGTACCTACTCCTGTAAGTAAAGAAAATGAACCTGACCTCATGCCATTAACCAAAGCTTGTGAAGCCATAGCCGTTTCCATTGGTAAAGGAAATATTATCATTTTTGAATCTACGGTCTATCCGGGATGTACGGAAGAAGTATGTATTCCAATCCTGGAAAAAGTGTCTGGATATAAATGCAACGAAGACTTTTGGGTGGGCTATTCACCAGAGCGAATCAATCCAGGGGATAAGGTGCATACCTTGACCAATATTACCAAGATCGTATCGGGATCCGATGAATATGCGCAGCGGGAAATATTTCAAATCTATAATCATATCATCGATGCAGGTATCCATATTGCACCATCCATGAAGGTAGCAGAAGCGGCCAAAATCGTAGAAAATACGCAACGTGACGTGAATATTGCCTTGATGAACGAATTGTCGACTTTCTTTAATACCATAGGGATCAATACCCATGATGTATTGGAAGCGGCTGGTACGAAGTGGAACTTCCTCAACTTTTATCCGGGATTGGTCGGAGGACATTGCATTGGAGTAGATCCGTACTATCTCATCCATAAAGCGGCATCAATGGGTATGAATTTGGGAGTGATCGGCGAGAGTAGAAAGATAAATGATCTTATGCCGCAACATGTAGTGGATCAGGTCGAAAATGGACTTGCTAGACAAGGAAAGTCACTCAATCAAAGTAAAGTACTGGTATTGGGAGCTACGTTTAAAGAAAACGTCTCTGATCTAAGAAATTCGAAAGCCGCGGAGATGTGCCAAATCCTGGTCAAAAAGGCAAAACAACTGGATATAATTGACCCGAATGCAGATGCAGAAGAAATGGTGAAATACTATGGATTGAGTATTGCCGAAGTGATGACTGATCACTACGATGTGATTGTTTATGCAGTCAATCATGAAGAGTTTGATCACATCACCTGGGAATTTATTAAAAGCATTCGGTCGACTAAAACGGTTATTTTTGATTTCAAGCGACTTCTGGGTCATCCCGATGCGAATGACGAAAAGACGCTCTACCTTACATTGTAAGGCAACTTCGGTCAGGACGTAAATGAGATTTATGTCCTGACTAATCCATGCACTCTGGCTTGCATGACCAATTAAGCTGGAAAAACTATACCACACAAATCACTTTTTACCATTCTTCAACCACCACACCATACAAATTAGAAAACCTTTAACTATGAGAATTTATGCAACACTATATCTGGTACTTATGAGTCCAGTAATTGGGCTGGGGCAGGATGCATTCTTTTTGGATTCTCTTTTTGCCATTGACTTTTCTCAAGTGTCGGATGTTCAACAAAAATTAAATCAATCGGATATAAAAAGATTAAAAAGTGATTGGGGGATCGAGGCAGGATTGAGAATTAGCAATAACAATCTGGACGAAATAGATGCAGGCTTAACCAGTCGTGTATTTCTACGATCGAATCTATTTGCAAATGGGCTTTATTCGAATGGTAAAGACATCGAGATTTTGCAACATGAAATGCGGTTGGATAGCTTACAGGGTCACGAAAAGGCGATTTCCAATAATTATGGAATCTACTACAATTACATCATTCAAGAATACAATCGGCTGAAAATAGAAACTTCAGATAGTATTCTCGTTGCGGCCAAAGAATTGCAATATTACTTGCGACAGCTTTACTACAATAAATACATCGATTACGCAGAACTTATTGATATCAACTCGACCATACGACAGTACCAGGAGTTACGTAAAACACATACTACATTCAATGAATTGAGCCAAACATTGGCTACTCAAAAATACCTGCCAGCTTTGCCTATAGAGCAGAGTTGGCAGGTAGATTTTGATGGCTTGTTTGAGACGCTGGAGGGCGATTCAACAATCAATGAAGTGGTCCTGCTTCAACAAGAAGTTCTTGATTATCAGTACGATAAGGAAAACGCACCTAAACTATCATTGTCTCTAGGGTATGATCTAGGTAGAAAGCGACCCTTTTACGGTGTGAGTTTTAGCCATAGAATTCGAACGAATAAAAAGAGTCATTTGGAAGCCAAAAAAGAGAAGGTAGAAAACGACGGGCGTTTGTATCGACTTCAACAGAAAAAGGAAATTTTAAACCTTCAATACGAATATGAGTATAAGGAAAAGCAGATTATGGCCTTGAATGCCAAGCTACTCAAGGTACAGGAAGAAAATCGAAAGTTTCTTGTCAAAAAAGATCTTTTATCCTTGAATGAAGGCAAGAGAGAACGGATGAATGCCATGCAATATTTTCAAATTCAATATGAGATTGTTGATTTGAGGCAGCAGCAAATGCTACTCTTGTTGCAGGTGAAGAAAACGATGCGATGTATCATGATTGGACCATTTTTAAGACCGACCAATCATTCAAATTATGATAGAAAGTTTGCTGGCAACAGATTCCTTCCTTTAGATCCTATGCATACTCCTAACCCGGCGGATCAGCACTTCCTCATCCAAAATGAAATTCAAATTATCCATCCTTCGCAAGTTTTTGAAATTGAAAATGCGCAGATTATCCGACCGGAAGAATTTGGCAATCGACAGGAGATGGAAGCATACATTCTAACTATCATCGAATCTGAAGGCATTGAAAATATCATTCTGTATGACTTGGAACAGTTGAAACTACTAGAATTGAAAACGCTTAATCAAAGTCATTTCGATCTATCTCTTTTAACCGAAAAATGAAAACGATATGCGACAATTTAAATTAAGACAGGAAAAATCTTTCATAAAAATATTGAAGGAGCCGCCTTTAGAAAAAAAGAAAACGAATTGGAGCAGAAGACTCTATCTGGCAATTTTTGCAGTGGTTGTTATTCTATTGGTCAAGCGCGTGTACAATGCCAATATGATTATTTTTGCCCAAGGACAGATCGAGCTGCCAAAGCAAACCATTACTTTTCCCAATGATATAAAAGTACTTGATCTCAATATTTCCGAAGGGGCTTCGGTTTGCACGGGAGACACTCTTTTTGTATACCGTATCATGAACGATGATTTGGACCAATCCAACTTGAGTATTTCAGTTTCTAAACCTCAGGATTGGATTGTTAAGGAGCGATTATCTATCCAAAAAAGAATCGATATTAACCGAATTCGAATTCAACAAAACGAAGAGAGTAAACAATTTATCGAAGAAAGCCTGAAGCTAAAAGAGATGCTTTTGCTGAATGGAATCCACAACGAATACAAGGAATATACTTCCCTGCAAACACAACTGGCCGAAATAATGGCAGATATAGACTTTATTAACAATGAAACCCAATTGTTGAAAAAACATTTAGGACGTCTTTCGATTCATCAGAATGCATACAAGGATATCGAAATGAGCAAACTGGGATTTTACGAAGAACTGAAATACTTTGTCTCACCGATGGACGGCGTAGTAAGTGATGTGTTTTATGCGGTCAATGAGATTTGTTACAAAAAAGCGGAAATGATGACGATCCATCAATTGTATAACTCAACCATCAATACCTACTTTGATCCAGAAGAGATAAAATATCTGGAAGTAGGAGATATGGTAGACATAAAATTTCCCGATGACAGTAAAAGTAAAGGTCTGGTTTCTAAATTTTTTGTCAGTACATATGCAGTACCCTCTGAATTTCAGAAGAAATATGAGCCTACAGAACGAAACATTGTAGCCGAGGTAGTTCCTCTCAATAAGGCAGATGAGATGTCCTGGAATAATTTCTATAAAATGGAAGTAACGGTACAAAAACAGCGATACGATTTTTCATTCTAATGGATTCAATAAATAGTAAAATCAAAAAAATGCGAAATAGTTAAGATGTTCTAGTCCATCAAAAGCAATACCACAATCATGCAACTGCGCAAAGTCATATCAACCACCGAACCTCAGTACCTCTCAGTAGGGGAATACAGTGTATTAAAACTGGTAAGAGGAACTTCTATATCGAATATCAAAAGCAATAGGGTCGATGCTATTCTAGTCGATGATGAATCCGTACTGAAATCTGTATTGAGCAATGATTCACTCTATCTCAAACCCATGTTTTTTCACGGGTATACTCAAAGACAATGTGATGGCATAGTTCAGACATCTGATTTGGCATTGCACTACAGCAAGATAAAAGTACTTAAAGAAGCGACTGAAGAATATGAACACTTGTCACTTCCATCTACGAACGACAAGCGTCTTTTGTGTAAGATTTTACGCTATTTACTTTCCAGAAAGATATCGCTCGAACCAATTAATACAAGAAAATCCGACATTGGATATTCCTTTGCTCTGGTAGAAGATATGAGCGTGGAATCCAATCCTTTGCATATCATGAGCCATCTTAATGAATTTGCTAAGCAGGATTATTTCTCAACCACTGTGACGGATAAAATCAACATCTGCTACGATTGCAACAGCAGCTATCTTAATTTTAGTGAATGCTGTACCAAATGCAACTCTTTAGATTTAAAATCGGAAGAGCTGGTGCATCATTTTCGATGTGCATATGTAGGGCCGCAAAGTGACTTCGTAAAAGACGATAAACTTATTTGTCCAAAATGCGATCATCAATTGAAGCATATCGGAATCGACTACGATAAGCCTTCAGAAATACATATCTGTAAATCTTGCAATCACAGTTCGCAAGAGACAAAAATGAAAGCCAAGTGTACCGATTGTGGTAAAGAAAATGAATTGGATCAATTGGTAACCCATGCCATTAACTCATATGCAGTATCGGAAAAAGGAAGAAACTTTGCACTGAGCGAAGAAAAAACAACTTCTTTCGAACCTGTCAGCAATGAAGAATCCGATGTTTTAATCCATATTGGCGCATTTCGATTGTTGAAATCACATGAATCCAAACGAAGTAAAAATAATGGGTTGGGTGCTTACAATATGATTTGCAGTTTCGATTCCTTTTTACTTTCCAAATTGAATCCGGGCATGCAAATGTCATTAATCACGGAAATCGCGGGCATCATCAAACCATATCTCAAACCCAATGATTTGATAGCGATAGACGACAATAAGAACATAGAACTATTGTTGATTGATTATTCCGAAGAACTTTATCTACAGACCAAAGAGACCTTGGCTTATAACCTCAACAAAATGCTTGCAGACAATGGATGGGCGGATAAAAAGGTAGTCGAAATAACTGGAATAAATTTGAATTCATGAGCGCGGCGTGGGAATATTTTCTTCCAGATTACATCAATTATTGGTTGGAAGTTGGCATCCCAAAATTCGTTCGGATTTTTTGGTATTTCGTCATTTTTGAGTTGACAAGGTATATCAGTATTGATTTTATTATTGCAGCTTATTTCAAATTAAATTCCAGGCAACGTGCAAAGAAATGGACGTTGGCGCGGAATAAACTGTTCGCTGAAAATCCTTTGATCTCTATCATCATTCCTGGTAAGAATGAGGGTGCCCATCTTTTTAAATTGACCAAATCACTTGCAGAACAGACGTACAAGCACTTCGAACTCATTATTGTGGATGACGGCAGCAATGACGATACACCGGTGATAGGAAAAAACTTTGAGCGATTGGGTTTGATTCATACTTTTCTTCGAAATGAGATGAGAGGAGGAAAAGCTTCTGCGGCCAATTTAGCACTCCGGTATAGTCGAGGCAAAATAGTAGTACATTTAGATGCAGACTGCTCATTTGATTGCGATGCGATAGAGAATATCATTATTCCGTTTTACATGGATGATAAGATCGGTGCTGTAGGGGGCAATGTAAAAGTGAGGAATTATCGTGATAGTCTCTGCGCCAAACTGCAAGCCATTGAATATCTGAAAACCGTATCGATTGGGCGGATCATTACTTCTACCATTGGTATTTATAAGATTATTAGTGGAGCATTTGGGGCGTTTCGTATGGATGTGTTGGACAAGGTAGGAGGATGGGATATAGGACCGGGACTAGATGGCGATATTACCGTCAAAATTCGAAAATCAGGGTACAAGACGGTATTCTCTCCAACCGCCATTTGTCTCACCAATGCACCTTCTAAATTTAAGGTGTTGACTAAACAGCGATTGAGATGGGATAAATCAATCATACGATTCAGAGTACGAAAACACAAAGATGTATACTTCCCCCATCAAGGATTTTCATGGAGTAATTTTTTCGCTCTTTTTGAGAATGTGTTTTACAATGTAGTACTTGATTTTACCTGGTGGATCTACATTATTGATATGATCATCAATTACAATTCTTCATTAGATTATATCATTTATATGAATCTCACCTTGTACTTCTGCGTGGGGTTTGTTCAGATGACAAGTATCTACATCTTTTCTGAGCGAAGAAATGAAGAATTGTACCTCTGGAGATATTTGCCGCTGATGAGTATTTATACTGGACTCTATCTTCGCATAGTTCGAACACGGGCATACATTGACGAATTCTTCTTCCGCAAAAGTTACGACGATCCCTGGAATCCGTTAAAATCCAGTCGACAAGCTAAGGCCAACGGGTTTTAACTCCCAAAAAAAGAACGATTCCTACCAAAAATCGAATAAGCTCCGGATGACTCGGTATTAAACGTCAAATTGGGACCATAAACATTAAAAACAAAACAATTATGTGTGGAATTATGGCCTATATCGGCAAAAAACAAGCGTACCCAATCTTAATGAATGGGTTGAAAAAATTAGAATATCGTGGGTATGATTCTTCGGGAGTCGCTTTGATGAATGGCAGTCTTAGTCTTTTAAAAAAAGAGGGCAAAGTATCTGTATTGGAAGATTTTGCCATTAATAAAAAGACGGATGGAAATATCGGCTTGGGACACACCCGATGGGCAACACATGGCGTACCATCTGATATCAATGCCCACCCGCATCAATCGCAATCAGGTAGATATACCATTGTACACAATGGGATCATCGAAAATCATGATCACCTAAGGTCGATGTTGATCAAAAAAGGATATCATTTTCATAGTGAAACGGATACGGAGGTAATGGTCCAATTGGTAGAATGGTTGCAGACGAAATACAGGCTGTCGACTTCTGGAGCGTTGGCAAGAGCATTGGAAATGGTGGAAGGTAGTTTTGCGATTGTACTTTTTGATCTTCATTATCCCGATCAGTTGTGGGCGGCTCGCAGGCAAAGTCCTCTTGTTTTGGGAATTGGTCCTGGGGAGCTGTACATTTCTTCAGATGCTATGCCTTTAGCGGAATATATTGATACGGTTATTTATTTGGAGAATGATACGTTTGCGGAAATGAACGATTGCGGATCCTACCAATTGTATGATCTGAATCTGCAACAAGTGATACAACCAATATCCAAGATTAAGCAAGATGAACTCATTTGTGATATGCAAGGGTTTTCCTCTTTTATGGAAAAGGAAATTCATGAGCAGCCGAAAGCTATTTCTCGTTTATTGAATGCAGGAAATCAAGTGGGTTTGGATCAGGATTTTGATCGAATTATAATTACGGCTTGTGGTACTTCCTGGCACAGTGGGCTTATAGCAAAGTATTTATTTGAAAAATACGCGCGAATCAATGTTGAGGTCGAATATGCTTCTGAGTTTCGGTATCGCAATCCTGTTCTTTCTTCTAAAGATTTGGTTATTGGTATATCTCAATCGGGAGAAACAGCAGATACCATTGCCGCTCTTGAATTGGCAAAAGAAAATGGTTGTCAGACTCTTGCCCTGGTAAATGTCAAGAACAGCACTATATCAAGACTTGTGGATCAGTCGGTCTTTCTTGAAGCGGGGCCTGAGATTGGTGTAGCGTCCACAAAGGCATTTACAAATCAATTGGTGGGATTGATTTCGATCTTGAATACGCTAATGGGAAAGTCAAATCCTGAGTTTTCTAAACAGCTGAATAATGAACTTAAAAGGCTACCGATGGCAATAGACCGGGTGCTCAAATCTATTGATGTACAGAAAGTGTCAGAGCTCCTAAGCCATGCTAGAAATGCTTTGTTCTTAGGTCGTGGCACGATGTACCCCATAGCGCTTGAAGGTGCACTAAAGCTGAAAGAAATATCGTATATCCATGCGGAAGGGTATCCCGCAGGTGAAATGAAACATGGTCCTATTGCATTGATCGATGAAAATATGCCGGTTATTGCGATCTGCAACGATGATGAACATTTACCTAAAATTTTGAGCAATGTAGAAGAAGTTAAAGCCAGGAAGGGAAAAATAATTGTGATAAAGAGCAAAAATGTAACTCTTCCTAAGGGTTTGGCGGATTGTAGTATTGAGATTCCGGATTTTCATGAAGTAATTGCCCCGATCGCATATGCATTACCACTTCAATTGATTGCACATGATACTGCTTCCCTCCTTAACTTGGATGTGGATAAACCAAGAAATTTAGCAAAATCGGTAACCGTGGAGTAGCCTTTAGAATATACGTATAAGAAATAGTTTTTAATGGTTTTCATTTGTAAATGGAAGGGGCTGTCTGTGGTAGCGGCCTCTTTTTTTGTTATTCAGCTCAGGATAAAAGAGAACGGGAGGGCTTGCTCTCTATTTTAAAAACGTTAGCTTGGTCGATTGACTTTTTTAGGTTTTGGTGTAGATTGAAGTTAGTTGATTCTTAATTTTTTTTGGATATGAAAATTTAGATAATTCTCTTCAGCGAATACTATAGGGTAAAGAAAATGGTCAGAAAGATAATTTCACTATTGCGTGATTCGGTTGTAATCTAAAGGCTTACCTCAAAAGGCATGATTATACCATGTGTTAATGGTAGCAGTTCTAAATAGGACGTCATCATTGTATTTATAACCGATGGGTGAGAAAGATCCCCGAGTTAAAATGTTCAAACCTTTAAGTTTTATAAATCGAAATTTAAAATTGTAGAGTGCTCTTTAGTTAGAGCCAGGGACAAGAAAAAAGAAACAATAAAGCTAACGACAGAGGGGTAATGAAATTCAATTTCTTTTGATTGAGATAGATGTTTTATTAAAATTGGTTCATGAGTAAAAGAAAAAGGGACAGCAAATCATTTTGGATTTCAAGAAATTTACCAGATTTCTACTATGATTTACTGCCCACTAAATCACCCCTAGCTTTTGTTGGGAAACATTGTTACCAGCAGTGCGAGATCACGTTTGAGATCACACGCTTTATTATTTATGTAAATTGTAATGCAAAGATGTATTCTACCGCAGTGTTGATGGTCGTATTTTCGATATTTGGTAGAATATCTTCGTATTTTGTCTTAAAATCGAATTTGATATAATATGAAAGGAATTGTTTTTACTGAGTTTATAGATATGGTAGAGTCCAAGTTTGGCTACGAGACGGTGGACCACATTATTGAAGCTTCAGATTTAGAATCGAATGGAATCTATACTTCTGTAGGTACCTATCCACATAGTGAAATTGTACAACTCCTGTTGAATTTATCGGATCGGACCAAAATGGATGCGCAGGTGCTACTCAAAGCCTTTGGGGAGTATTTATTTGATACTTTTTTGAAGAGCTATCCACAATTTTTTACGGCAAAAGAAAATGCATTTGAATTTTTAAAATCCATAGATTCACACATCCATGTGGAGGTACTTAAATTGTATCCGGATGCTACATTACCAAAATTCGAAACCACAGAGGACGATAATGGAAGTTTGATCATGACTTATACAAGTGAACGAAAAATGAGCGCCTTAGCGGAAGGATTAATAGAAAAATCAATTGAATATTATGGACATCCGCATTCTGTTGAAAAAAAGAACAAGAAAGAAGATGGTAGCGAAGTAGAGTTTATTATCAAAAGGGTCTAGGAATGGATGAAGTAGCCTTACTCCGAAGAAAATTGGAACGAGAACGAGCGGCTCGTAAAGAGGCAGAACGCATCCTGGAAACCAAAGCTGCAGAACTTTTTGATGCCAATCAAAATCTAAAAAAACTCAATCAAAATCTCGAACTTGAAATTGCCAAGCGCACAGCCTCCCTACAGGAAAGTGAATTGAGATATAGGGTATTAGTCGAGCAAGCCCGGGATATTATTTACAATGTAGATGATGAAGGGTACTTTATGTATGTAAATTCAACCGGCATTGAACGATTTGGGTATACAGAAGAGAATATTTTAGGTAGAAGATATGTAGAGTTTATTCCTGAGGAAGATGTAGCTAAAGAATTTGCGTATTACACGATGGTCAAGGAGCGGGGAATCAAAACGGATTATCACGAATTTCGAGTGAAATCCAAATCAGGGGATCTTTTTTGGTTGGGGCAGAATGTCAATCGAGTAGAGAATGAAGATGGCAGCTATTATTTTACGGTTGTAGCCCGAGACATTACTCAACGAAAAATGACTGAGGCGGCACTTGAGGTTGCCAAGTTAACCCTGCAAAAGAGTGAGGTTAAATATCGAAGCATCATCGAAAATATGGATCTGGGATTGATGGAGGTAGATACCGAAGGAAAGATTCTCAGGGTCTACGATAAATTCAATCAAATGCTGGGATATGAAAACGATGAATTGATAGGGAAATCAGCAAATGAGACACTTTTGGTTGCGGGGTATGAAAAAGTACTGCAAGAACAAGATGCCAACCGGAACAAAGGGGAAACAGGGGTGTATGAGGTAAAAATCAAGAAGAAGAATGGTGATGAAATCTGGGTGCTAATTAGTGGTGCACCGTTTTACAATGAAAAGGGAGAAATTGCTGGATCGATTGGAGTGCATTATGATATAACGGATCGTAAAAATCTCGAAGAAGAGTTGGAAGTGGCACGGAGTAAGGCGGTGAAAGCGCAACAGGCAGAGAAGGCTTTCCTGGCAAATATGAGTCATGAGATTCGCACGCCACTCAACGCGATTATAGGAATGAGTCATCTCCTGATGGATACGCCTTTGAATGATGAACAACAAGATTATCTGGAAGCTTTGACGAGTTCTGCGGATGTACTGAAATCACTCATTTCGGATATATTGGATATTTCAAAAATTGATGCAGGCTCATTGGACGTTCAGAACAAAGCATTTAATATTCATAGGAGTATAGATCAATTGATTACTTCGTTTTCACTACAGGACCCTACTAATAATGTGGTTTTCGAATCAGCGGTCGATCCACAGATTGATTATATGCTCTACAGTGATCCACAATTGCTCAATCAGGTTTTGCTTAATCTATTGAGTAACGCACAAAAATTTACACGAAAAGGGAGTGTAAATCTATCGGTAGAACTTTTGGATGAAGCCGCTAACAATGTAACCCTTCGCTTTTCAGTCAATGACACAGGTATTGGAATTTCAAAGGATGAAGTGGCCATCATATTTAATGAATTCAAACAAGCCAATACCGATATTCGAAATAAGTATGGAGGTACGGGTTTGGGATTGAGTATTTCCAATCAACTGGTAAAACTTCTTGGTGGTACCCTAAAGGTTGATTCCAAAGTAGGTGAGGGGTCGTCTTTTTACTTTGTATTGACTTTGGGTAAATCTACTCATAAAATAGATGGAACTACGGTGATCAAAAGAGTGGAAAAATTGCGGATTAGAGATCACAAAATATTGATTGTTGAGGATAACAAAATGAATCTCAAATACATCACATCACTCTTGAAAAAATGGGATGTGGATTTTACAGTTTGTGTGAATGGAAAAGAAGCGTGTGACCTGGCCGAAAAAGAAAAGTTTGATCTCATTTTTATGGACCTACAGATGCCGGTAATGGATGGGTTTGAGGCAACCCAAATTATCCGAAGTAGAACGGATCAAAATCAAAACGTTCCGATTGTGGCTTTAACAGCATCCACATTTTTGAGTAAAAAAAGATTGGCGCTCAAGGCGGGTATGTCTGATTTCTTATCCAAACCGTTTACACCAGATCAGCTTTTTGAGATACTATCTAAATTCTTGAGTCAGACCAAACATGAAGTAGTTGCAGAAGGACATCTACCGTTTTCAAAACAATTGGATTCGGTTTATTTGAAAGAGGCTTATGGCGATGATCGAGCGTATGCCCGTGACATGTTTGAGACCTTTCTTGAAATCGTAGATGAAGAATTGCTATTGCTCCGAGAAGTGCTAAAAGAAGGCGATCCCAATCTCATCGGACAAAAACTGCATAAGATAAAACCCACATTCACAATGGTGGGCTTGAGTCAAATTTCGGATCAGATCGAATCCATGGAACGAAAATTAAAAAGTAAGGAGGCTATAGATCCAATGAACTGGTACAGTGAACTGAAATCACAGATCGAGTCCTATAAACCTATTTTACGGTCAGAATTAAAAATGTTAAGTGAATGGCAGAACGATTAAAGTGTGTTATTGTAGAAGATGAAATTATGGCGCGCAAATCTTTGCAAAAACTGTGCGAAAAAATGGAGCAATTGGAATTGATTGACAGTTTCGATAATGCAAAAGATGCACTTCAAAAGATTGAAAATGATGCGGTCGATTTGATTTTTTTAGACATCGAGATGCCAGATATGACTGGAATTGAGCTATTGGAGCAGCTTACCGTCACCCCTCAGGTCATTTTCACTACGGGCAACAAAGAATATGCGTTCGAAGCATTTGAATATGATGTAACCGACTTTCTGAAAAAACCGATCACTCAATTGCGATTTGCCAAGGCTGTGGAAAAAGCAATTCAGCGACAAGAGCAGTTGGATGCAATTGCTACGGCAAGTTCCAAAAATGAAATCTATATTCGAACGGATGGGCGTTACGTAAGAGTACCGTTTAGCAACATTCTATATTTTGAAAATGTAGGAGATTATGTGAAAGTGATTACCTCATCGGGCAATCATATTATCCACGGTAGTATGAAGTCTATAGACAGCCGAATACAGCACCCAAGGTTCTTAAAAGTTCATCGCTCATACATTGTCAACTTGGATAAAATAAAGGATATTGAAGACAATACACTGGTAATTGACAAAGCCGTGATTCCTATCAGCCGTGCGCACAAACCGATCTTGATGCGGACGATTAATTTGTTGTAATTGGATTGAATTATTTTCCAGTACTTATTGAGGTTATCTTTTATTTTAAGTAAAATTTCTGCAGGGGTTGAATAAGAGAATAGATTGCCTGCGTAATTACATGTTTTCTTATTCACGTTGTAATTGATTTTCGTTTGGGGTGCAATCTTATCTTTGCGTTAAATTTTTAATCCACAAGAATCCATTTCTAAAGTGCTCGTAGATTGCACGTTTATTTTGAATTATATCCATGACCACAATTGACAAAAAGTATTTTAACCGAGATCTTTCCTGGTTAAGATTTAATCATCGCGTATTACAAGAAGCAGCAGATACCAGAAATCCGCTGTATGAAAGACTTAAGTTTCTAGCAATTTTTTCCTCCAATCTGGATGAGTTTTTTAAAGTGCGAGTATCCAATATTCGAAAGATCAAGAATCTGGAAAAGTCGTTGCGAAAGAAGTTGATTACCAAACCGAACAAGCTCTTGAAAGAAATCAAGAAAGAGGTTTTTGCCCAACAGGAAGAATTTGGAAGAATATTCCGAGAGGAGATATTGGTAGAATTGGAAGACAAGGGAATTGTTCTTCTTGCGCATACCGATTACAACGAAGAGCAGCAAAATTTTGCTAAAAGCTATTTTAAAGCTCAACTGGCCAATGCATTGACACTTTTGCTGGATTCTGAATCTACGGAGGATCGGTTGTTTATTGAAAATGAAAAACTTTACTTGGTCGCAAGTACGAAGGATAAAGAATTGGTGTGGATTAAAATTCCAGAAAATACTTCGCGATTTGTGATTTTTCCTTCATCCAATGGAAAACATCAAATCAGTTTTGTCGATGATGTACTCAAACATCATTTTGAATCTGAGTATAAGGTGCCCTTTTACAGCATTAAGATTTCCAGAGATGCAGAATTGTATATCGATGATGAATATTCAGGCAACCTGATGGAAAAGATTGAATCGTCTCTTTCCAACAGAACTACGGGTCAGGTAACTCGGGCATTAATAGATAGCAACATGACCGAAGATGTGCTTGAAATGCTGAAGCATAAATTGGATATCAACGAGACGGATATTGTCTTGGGGGGTAGTCATCATAATTTTAAAGACTTTTTTGGCTTTCCCAATCCAAGTGACTATAATTTGTCATTCTCCGAATTGAAACCCAAAAAACAAAAGGAACTGGTACAGGTTGACACAATATTTGATGCCGTACGCAGTAAAGATCGATTATTATACTTTCCCTATGAGTCCTTTGATGAAGTGGTTCGGTGGATCGAGGAAGCAGCAGAAGACCCCTTGGTTACAACCATTAAGATCACCCTTTATCGGGTTTCGAAAGATTCTGCTATTGCCCAAGCTTTGTTAAGAGCCATCCAAAACAATAAAAATGTTGTTGTTTTCATAGAAACGAAAGCCCGATTTGATGAAGCAAATAATATCAAGTGGGGCAAGAAACTTAAGGAATATGGCGCACATGTGATCTACAGCTACCCTGCCATAAAAGTGCATTCCAAGATATTGTATATTGAACGCAAGGAGGATGGAGAAACGATAGGGTATGCATATATCGGAACAGGAAATTTTAATGAAAAGACTTCTCGTATTTATACTGACTTTGGCTTATTAACGGCCAATCGTAAAATTACTAAAGAGCTGTCGCAGGTATTTCTAGTGTTGGAACGAAAAATAATTGTACCCAAGACCAAGCAGTTATTGGTTTCGCCGTTCTCCTCCCGAAATACATTTATCGATTTAATTGAAGCAGAAATTCAATTGGCACGGGCAGGGCATGATGCAAGTATACTATTAAAACTCAATAGCCTTGAAGATCGGAAAATGATTAAGATGCTCTATAAAGCAAGCAATGCAGGAGTCAAAATTCGGTTACTCATTCGAGGTATATGTTGTCTTGTGCCCGGCATCAAAGGTCAATCTGAAAATATCTTTGTTACAAGTAATGTAGATCGATATTTAGAACATGCCCGTGTTTACATCTTTGGCAATGGAGGAAACGAAAAAATGTATATCGGCTCCGCAGATTGGATGACCCGTAACCTGGATCGAAGAATTGAGGTGATCACCCCGATTTTAAATGAAGATCTATACCAAAAAATCAGACATACGATTCAATTGCAATTGGACGATGCGGTCAAATCCAGAATTATTGATGCTGAACAGACCAATGAATATGTAGACTTTTTGGAAGGAGACAGTTCGCAGGTGCAGATTTACAAAGACATCGATCACTAGACAAAAACAAATCATCAAAATCACGACTGTAATGATTGGCATAGTCATTTTTATGAAGAGCTATGTTACTTCAAAATACATTTGGAGATAAAAGAGCAAGAATTCTAAGACCATTGCATCTTTTGAGCAATAAATGAGAAAAGGAGTCTCGGACCTCTTTTCGTTATATTATTTCTTCAACTCCACTTCTTTCCACTCAATCGATCTTGAGCTACTTCCAATGCCAACATCAAATTTTCCTGGCTCAATAATCCATTTGCCGTCATTGTTATAAAAACCGAGATCATTCCTGCTCAGATTGAATTGTACTTTTTGAGAAGCTCCGGATTCAAGTGTGATGCGGTCAAATCCTTTCAATGCTTTCTCGGGCCGTACCAAACTTGCGATGCGATCGTGAATATACAATTGTACGATCTCGGTACCTTCTCGATTGCCAGTATTGGTAACTGTAACCGATGCACTTACATGACCATCATTATCAATTTGAACATCTACGTCGGAATAAGTCCATTCGGTATAGCTCAAACCATAACCAAAAGGATAGAGCGCATCATTTTTCTGATCGGTATAATGCGACCAAAAAACCATTCCATCTTTTTGGATTGGACGCCCGGTAGAGTTTCGGCCGTAGTGAATTGGAATCTGACCTTCATTTCTTGGAAAGCTCATCGGTAATTTTGCAGACGGATTGTATTTTCCATAAACCACATCGGCAATGGCGTGCCCCGTTTCGGTACCCAATTGCCAACAGGCGGCAATGGTTGGTATATTTTGATCAGCCCACTCCAACACCAGAGGTCGTCCGCTCATCACCAGAAGAATGATGTTGGGATTTACGGCATGCACTCGCTCCAGTATTTCTTGTTGAATTCCCGGCAGCCCAATTTTGGTTCTGCTTCGGGCTTCTCCACTTTGAAATCCATGCTCTCCCATCACAAGTACAACCTTATCTGCTTGTTTGGCTGCCTCCAATGCTTCATCCATCCCAGACCAATCATCTTCATTGTCGTTAAGTGCTCTAATGAAGGATACCTCGCCTGTAAAAAAATCTGGCCCTCTTTCAAATTTCAAATTGGGATCGACTTCTCGCATTCCTTCTAAAACAGAGACGGCACTTCCATCGTCTGAGCCTATTCTCCAACTGCCAAGGGGGCTGGTTTTATCGTCCGCAAGAGCTCCGATCAAGACGGTGTTTTCCCCTGCCTTGAGCGGCAATAAATCTCCTTCATTCTTTAATAAAACAATCGATTTTCGACCCATATCGCGCGCATCTTCGAGATGATCGGCATTCATACTGTATAGCTCCTCTCTTTCTTCATTGCAATACAAATATGGATCATCCATCAACCCCAATTCGAACTTGACACGGAGTATTCTGCGAACCGCATCATTGACCAATCTTAGATCTACTGTTCCATTTTCTACCAATTTTTGCAAATGATCTATGTAGGCATACCCTTCCATATCCATGTCTGATCCGGCATTCACCGCAAGCTCACATGCATGCTCCAGGTTTTCTGCATACCCATGAAGCGTAAGTTCCATAATGGATGACCAGTCTGAAATGATGAAACCATTAAATCCCCATTCCTCTTTTAAAAGTTGTCTTTGTAAATATGTATCGGCGGTTACGGGAACTCCATTGAGTACATGAAACCCATTCATAAATGTTCGTACTCCGGCTTGTACTGCGGCTTTGAATGGTGGTAGAACCGTATTATGGAGGACGTACGAGCTAATGTCAACAGTATTGTAATCCCTGCCTCCTTCGGCAAATCCATATCCCGCAAAATGCTTTGCACAGGATGCGATGGTGGAAGGATCAGCCAGGTTTTCACCTTGAAAACCCTTTACACGAGCTTCTGCAATAAGCGAACCAAGATAGGGATCTTCTCCCGCACCTTCCATTACTCTACCCCAGCGAGGATCTCGGCTAATGTCTACATTTGGGGCAAAAGTCCAATTCAGACCTACGGATGCAGCTTCTTGAGCAGCATTGCTGGCAGACTTTTTAATTGCTTCCAGATCCCATGATGCAGCTTCTGCCAACGGAATCGGAGCCAGTGTTCGGTGCCCATGAATAACATCAAAACCGAAAATCAGCGGGATGCCCAATCTGGATTCTTCGACTGCGATTTTTTGGATCTCAAGAATATTTTTCACGCCTCTCACATTGAGCATCGAGCCGACACGGCCGGAGCGCAAGTGTTCGTATTTTTTTGCCGCACTTCCGTCCGCAGGAGCGGGTCCTGTTACTTCCCAAAATCCACTGTATTGAACCATTTGACCGACTTTTTCTTCCAAGGTCATTTTGGCCATTAATTGATCAATACGAGCTTCATAATTGCCTTGAGAATAGACTAGTTGTACCATAAAGAATTGGAATATTAGAATAATTGTGATTCTGGTAAGTAGAGTTTTTTTCATCATAGAGAGTAAAGTAAAAAAATAAAGAAGATTTTTATGAAACGAGACAGACAAGATCTCAGATGCAATGTATAATGAACGGAGTTTAAAAGTGATTTTTCCGTTTCGGTTTTTTACGCAAAAAGTGTCATCCTGATGTTTATCTCCTCCAAAATTTCATTTTTGTACTCATAGCAGCTGTCTGCTTTAAAGTCTATTTTTTGTTTATTAGAGGGTAATAAGGATTTTCTTTTACTATAGAATTTGAAAATTTTGATAAAAATATTTTTGATCCAAAAGGAATTGTTCGTTCTGTGGTAAACACTTTTCTATTTGTAAGCATCAGAATTATTTCAAAATAGAGCGTTCGTTAATGACTCCTTTCTCACCAATAATTTCTTTCGAGTTGATAATTTCTAACCATTTGCTCAATTCATAAGTCCGCGGTTTATTTATACATTAGGATGGGTATATGAATCAAGTGATTTAGGCAGTACTATCTTGAAAAGCACCTTTCCCATCATTATAGGTGCGGACTATAGGTTCTTTTTTTATATTTAAGTATCAATACAATACACTGAAACTATTTACTATGAAAAAGACCTTAACTTTTATTTTACTAACGTGTGCAAGCATGGTGTTTTTTGCTTGTGGAGATGATAAAAAATGCTTGATATGTGAAGGCTCAAGCGAAATGGTTTGTGAAGGCGATGTTGATCCCAGTACTGGAGAAGAAATTACATTGGCTTTATTGGAAATCAGCAAAGATTTAGCCAATGCGTTAGGTGGTGATTGCAGAATTGAGTAACGTATACTATACTGGTTATTTAACTTTTTGATCCATGCAAAGGGGATACAAACGTTTTGAACACATTAAGTGAATGCTTTATGTTTTGAAGAACGTAACTGTCAGGCCTTTGCCATATTTGAATTTATTGTAAAAAGATTACGCAGTGCCAGTGTCAAATGATACTATCAAGTTATGTATGAGGCAGGTACTGATTCTAAAAAACATATCCTGAACCCAAATTAAGCAGAGGTTTGGAGACGTCTGTTTTGGTATAAAATGCCTCTCGGCATACAAACCTCGTTTTAGAAATGAAATTCAAGCTGGGCGAAGAATGAATTGCTCCGCACAATCTCATTATTTCTTCAGTAATTTTTTGATATCCGATTCGATCTTTGCTGGTTTTGTTGTTGGTGCATATCTTTTGTATGGCCTGCCTTCTTTATCGATTAAAAATTTAGTGAAATTCCACTTTATATTTTTACCCAGTAAAGAGCCCAATTCGCCTTTCAAATATCCGTAAAGCGGATGTGTATCCGGACCATTTACTTTTATTTTTTCGGTTAGTTGAAACGTAACACCATGATTTATTCTACACACTTCCGTCATCTCCTCATTTTGCAAAGGTTCTTGCCCACCAAATTGATTGCAGGGAGTACCAATTATTACAAGCCCATCGTCTTTAAAATCCTGATGCAGCTTTTCTAACCCATCAAATTGTGGGGTCAGGCCACATTGGGTAGCCGTATTCACAATCAATACCACTTTACCTTTAAAGTCTTCCATTGAAATTGTGTCTCCAGAGGGTGAATTTATCTCGTGTGTGTAAAAGTCCATTCTATTTTATTTTTCAATATGCGGCAAAAGTGCCATTTTATAGATAAGGTAATGGTTGAATTCCAAAATAGTTTAGGATTAAAACTCACCACGTCAAAATATGGATCAAGGACTCTACATTCAATTGAAGAATCTATTGAGTACTAAGTTTCTGTGCGATTCATAACTTCAAAACCTTCTGTAAAGATCTGACGGTTATTTTGAAGATCGATAACGCTCAGGTTTTCTATTTCTCCTGCGCCCAGGAATCGAAAGCGTAACCCTACCAGTTTTCCAATAGTTTCTTGATAAGCACCATTGTATATCTCCCTTCCGTCTATCGATATGGATGCAGCTTTCTCTTGTACACGTATCCCAAATGTTTGGAATTTGGATAAATCAGTTCCAAAGGCGGATAGATCATGTTCTTTTCCACTGAGATAATTTTCATTCAGCATCAATCCAATTTCTGATACGCACCCGGGTATTGAAAAAGGAATGACTAACGCACCTTTTGATCCGAGGACTACGATTCTTGTCGAACTGCAAACGGCCCATTTGTCGTTGTACAGGTTTCGAAATGAAGTTTCAAGTTCAAAATTGTCACCAGAAACTTCGCCCAGGTCATCCACAAAATGAAAAGAGGAGACCAGAGGTTTTTCACTTTGTTGAATCTCCTTCAACGCACTCGTTGGCAGACCTAAGTTATCCTCCAAAACAATAGCCTGTTCATAGTATTTCGGAACAGGTTCATAATCAATGGTCCCCATCCATCCTTCGCTTTTGATAAAAAGATCATGCTCCAGCCCGATTACTCCATCCACCACTAATTTCGCTCTGAAATAACCTGGGAAATAGTATTGACCAGTAGCTTGTTTTTGGTCGGAATGTACTTTGATTCTTTTTGTTCTATCCCAATATTGTTGAATGAAAATGCTATCGGATTGGATTCCCTTCAAATCAAAATCGAATAGTACAGAATTGGGTAAGCCTTTGGTTACAGGCTTGCTTGTAAATATTACATCGCTGAAGTCTAAGGGTTCATTGTACTCCTCATTCTTTCCTCTCATCGCTAACAAAATAGAAGCAATGATCGCAGAAAGCAATAATGTTGTACCAAGTACTTTAAATTGTGCAAAAGTAATTTTTGGTTTCTGTTGCTTGACAGGTTTCGAGGCATTATTGCTTTTAAAATCACGCCAATTCAAATATCCTGAAAACTGTGCAAGGGTGTTCAACGTATTGATGCTTGGATTACTATTGTAATTAACTTTTCCCCAAACTCTTTTCAGGGTGGTGGGACTTAGTAATACATTCGTTTCCTCCTGAATAACCCTACTCAACTCTATAAAAACATCGTTATGCCAGGAATCAGAATTTCCCCAATCTAATTTCTTCTCGATTTGAAAAAGGCACATTCGGATTTGATCGAAATCTTTAGTCATCTGTATTTATTTGACAAGTGATGTATTCTTTTAATTGAGATGGTTAATTATTTAAGATTGAAGCAATTATTTGGAATACTCTTTTCAATTCTCTTTAACCTTCAGCCTCGCTCATGAGGTCTTTTTTCAATCTTAAGTGAATTAACTTCCTTTAGCATATGTTTTAAGACACTTCATAAATGCAAAGCTTACCATAAAAACCAAGTTGCACAACTTTGAACGTACTTGCACCAACTTGTACAACCTCATTTCAAGGACATTTCTCAATTTCACGAAAAATATTGAAATTATGCAACACAAGAAAATAGGATGGTCTGTAATTATAACGCTGCTGGTACAGTTTTGCTGGGCACAAGAGATAATTCCTTTTGATACGACCCATTGGAAAATTGATGAGAACGCTACGTATGTACTTGAAAAATACGAAGGAAAAAATGCGATCTACATGAAAGGTGGACGTATTACAGCCAAAACGATAGAATTCGAAAACGGTACGATAGAGTATGATGTGTATTTAAAAAATGAGCAGGCATTTCCTGGAGTACTTTTTAGAGCGGTTGAAAACGATGCGGAAGAATTTTATATACGCGCTCATCTTGCCGGTAAGCCGGATGCCAATCAAGTGATTCCGGTTATAAATGGCATTACACCTTGGCAATTTTATTTTGGGCCCAAATATTCATTTCCATATGAATACCAGTATGATCGATGGACACACGTCAAAATTGCAGTCAATGGAGGCAGAGCACAGGTTTATCTGGACCATTCGGAAAAACCTCATCATTCGTGGAACCTATTTCATCCTGTACGCAAAGGAAAGATCATGTTACAAGCGGGCAATCGGTCAGGAATGCACCTCGCTGATATAAAGATAAGTAATCAAACACCGGAGTTGATTAATTTTTCTCCTGGTAAGAGAAAAGGCATAGATGGGCTAATTCAATCGTGGCAAGTTTCCGATAAGTTTGAAAAATCACTATTAGAAGATCATCAAAACCTATCAAATGTTATTGATCAGAGAACCTGGAGAAAAACGATTTCGGTTGAAGAAGGCGTGGCCGCAAATATCTCTAGAGCAGTTGTTTTAAGAGATGGTCAACCAGGAGAAACTGCTTTTGCTAGAATCAAAATTCAATCGGATAGAGATCAGGTTAAGTTTTTTCAATTTGGTTATAGCGATGAAGTATTAGCCATTTTGAATGGAACACCAATCTATAAAGGGAATAATACGTATCGATCTCGGGACTATAGATATCTGGGCACGATTGGACTATTTGACGGAATTTATTTGAATTTGAAAAAAGGAACTAATACGCTTTTGATGGCAGTTTCGGAAAATTTCGGAGGCTGGTTAATCACAGGAAAGTTTGAGGATGAAGATGGGCTTACCGTAACCCCTTAGAAACTATAAAATTAGCAGGGTTGCAGTTGGTAGACAATACGATAAGAATTATTAGTATACGTACAGTTGGTATTAAATGTATGAAGTTTGTGTTTTATTTAATTCCAAAACTGATGTTTCCAAATGCACTGAACATTGCAAACGGAAATAAATATATTGATTTTCAGAATTATGGTTTATGCTGCAACCCCTTTTACAATTTAAGAATCTGGATTCCCTGTCAAACCACCACAATTGTTTAATGAACTATTAAAATTCGATGATCGCGATTCTTTATCCTTTTATTCAGCAATTCAATGTGGTACATTCCTGGTTGAAGTTCCAGATTCGAAGTAGGTAATGTTATAATTCCGTCATTCGAATTTAGTTCACCTTGCCATATTCTTGATCCATTAAGGCTAGAAAATTGTACCTGAATAAGATCATTCGTTGTACATAGAATATTGAGATCATCTCCCACCTGAATAGGATTGGGAAATAGCTTATATTCATACTTCTGGATTGTTTGGGCATTTGAAGTAGACAGATCATTGGTTGTATTGAATGTCGTTTTCTGCACTATAAAAGGACCTTTTCCATTGGGTACACGTGCCAGACCTATATTAGTTTCTTGATCGGAATAGCTCAGACTGTCGATAATGTCTCCATTTTCAAAAGATAAGTAAAGTTCACCTTGAGATTTATTGAGTTTGAAATCGGAATGTATTCCTTCTTCATCGATATCTCTATCCGCCCAAATAATGAGGTAATCCTTCGCTGGTAAAATCGTGCCTTTGGGAAACCTCCAATGTTTCAAAACATCCTTGTCATTACTCAGATAAAATTGACTAAGGTCTACATCCTCGGAAGTATTGTTGTATAATTCAATCCAATCTGCCGATCCGCCGTCTGGATCGGTGATGTTACTGTTGACATCATTAGAGGCTACTATTTCGTTGATTACAATATCTAAATCTTCCAGAGCATGTTCTAAAGGAGGACATGAGTTCAATTGGGTTTCCAACTCATTTAGAAGTGTAGTATATCGTTCGGTAATCACATTGCGTACATCTTCCATTCCTGCTTCCCAATCCCCAATTTGTTCCAGATAAGGATCATTGGGTATGTCGTTTTCAAGTAGCGTTCTGTAAATAGTAATAATGTTTTGTAATCGATCTAGGTCAAAATTATAATCAAAAAGCTGACAAAAGATATTGAGATAGCGATCCCTTAGTGCAGTGTTATTAAAAGTACGATTGAGCAAAGAGCCACCACTCGGAAATAGTGGGTGATTTGCGCCACCATAAAGCGATAGGTTGTAATCCCATGGAATGTAGACGTAGGTCTTGCTTTTGGGTTCATAATAAATATTGTAATTATAATCAACCGTCAATGGACCATCTACAGCATTAACGAAGACTTGCAGCACAAAAAAGCGTAAAAATGATTCAACGTCAAGATATTCTTCCAACTCTTCGTGTAGTTGATTGGTTGGAATTTGATTTACGGCGGAAACAAAATCAGCGTAGGGTAGCGAATTATCTTCTTCATATTTTAATTCCAACCCATGTTGTCCGGTTTTATATAATGCACCTTTGTTACTGGCAAATCGATCTTTTATAAAATTGTCGTCAATCTGTTCCACCAGGGTATAGACACCTTGATATTCATTGTTGTAGTAAATATTGGCGAAACTTGTTCGTACGGTTTTGACTCCTGCATTACGCATTAGCCCATAGGAGATTGCCTCCCGAATAAATGAGGGATCCATATTACCTTGATGCAGATTCAGCTTTTTGATCCCATCATAGCGTTGTCCGGAAACAAAACTATTGAAATCAAGTTTCAGTGGTTTTTTGATATCGAATGAAGAAATGCCACCTTTGACCCTTACACCAATAGAATCCAGCAGATTGCCATCTATGACAACACTGGCTAGCGTGTACGTATATTCACCTGCGCTCCATTCCTCATAAAATATATTTGTCAACGCACTTAGGTCTCGTGCTGTAGATATGCGTATCTCATGCAAAAAAGATTCATCAAAAATTCGATCTCCTCGTCCTTGCCCCATTGCCATAAAAGAGGAAAAAAGCAGTAAGATGAATGTTGTTTTGTATGATTTCATATTGGAACCTTTTGTATATTACCTATAGTTAATACAAATTTGCGTGATCCAGAGATAGATCCCAAAGACACATTTCTAATATTGTAGTGTATTAGTGTAGAAAATTAAAAAGTAAAACTATGATATTCAATTCTTTACTAGAATAATTTGTAGTGAGTTGTTGGTGCTCTCGATTATGTTTTTGACTGTTGCATTCCTGATTAATCCAAGTCCTGTTTTGCTACAACTAATGCATCTATAAATCCTTATGATTTTGATTCCAAGTACTCCAACTCTTCCTCTACTTTTTGCAAGAGCTTTTTTGATTGTGCAATATTCTTCTTGAATCCCTTTTTGGCTTTGGCGCTTTTTACTTTTACGTTGTCAAACGCGACGATGGATTCTTCAATTTGCGCTTTTATATCAATAAGCGTATTTTTTGAATATTCAAGGGTCCATTTATCACCTCGAAAACCTTTGTTTTTTCCTTCAAGGATGTATTCATTAAACTGATTGGCGGATGCCCTGCATTGCTCAATAATAGAAGGGATATCATTGGTGCTTATTTTGCTTTGTAGACTTTTCTTTCTTTTTCTAATAAGACTGATTTCACCATCTTCAGTAGCTTCCATTCGTGCCAGTTCATCCGTCATTCGTTCTTTGTCGGATTTTTGCATGTAATTATCTATCACCGCGTTGAAATCAAATGCTGGATTTTCATCGTCCAATTGAGCCCCCTTTTTAAATTCATTGAACGTCATAGGATCATCGGATAACTGCCAAATGGGATCGAATGGATAATGTCTTTCCTTCATTATTTCAGGGTCTACATTATACCATTTTGGATTATATTTTTGAATGAATTTTTTGCCGTCTTTTACTTGACCAGCACCCCAGGTGGGATCGCAAAGTTTCCATTCACCTCTGTCTTTTATCGCTATCCAGGAATGACCAGAGCTTCTGTTTAATTTCCCTTTTGGACCTTTGGTGATTCCGGATATTCGAAATGATTCATATCCGAGCGCATTCATTATAGCTTCGAACAATATGGTATAATCTTCACAAACTCCCTTTTTTCTTTTTATCACTTTTTCAAGTTGATCTGCTCTGAATTCATCAACATTTTTGTAGTTGCCTTTTTTGTAAAGGTTTTCCCCTTTATCCACTTGTTTGAATTTGGCAATATCGTAGCGGATATTATTTGTGATCCAATCGTATACTGCCTTGACGGTATCTTGGTGGTAGTCGATGTTGTTGATCACCTTACTCAACGCTTTGGATTGGCCAAAACATGGTTGAGCAAATAGTAGGAATAGAAAGGTTAAGTATTTCATTAGTTTATAAATTGTGATTGATTCTTAATGGTTGCAATATGTACAAAAATATGCAGACGATTGTTGACTTTTTGCATTATTTTGGAATAGCTAACGATCCTAAAATAAGGTGATAAATTCAATTTTAAAACGATTTTGGATAATGAATTGATTTAGAAACGAATTGTTAATTCCTTTACATCTCATTAAAATACATCTCATCAGCTTTTTCATAAGCTAGGAACGTAACTACACAGCCATATGTTTAATCCTATCGTCTTGATGTATTTGTCATCATTTTTGACTAAAAATACCGCTAAAATGAATTTCCATCAAACTTCTAGCCCAGGATTGCAATTCCAGGCTATAAATGTTAAAGCCTGATACGCTTTTTTATTTGAAATATTAATCTGGCTGTGTTGGTGCGCTGGGAATTATAGTTCTGTGCAAACTTTGGCTACGAGCATCAAAAATGCCTGTCCCGCAGAGTCGGGGGAAAGCTTTAATCTGTGTCTCAAGCAGTTATAAATCATTTTAACATGCGTTTTTAAATCCCTTCAAGAATTAACTTATGATCTTGTGAAATGTAATGCATCGGTTCAAACGGCCAAAAGCTCTAAGAAAATAGATTTTTAAAAGAAAAATATCCAAAATTTAACTCATTGTCAGATAATTAATCTTGGTGCCTAATGTATGCCATCTTGACTTTTTTTATCTAATCTCTTCATTTTCTTACCATCTCTTAAAACAAAAAATTTAACTTAGAGTTTAATTTTTAAATTTCTTTACCTAAATCCAGTTTCCATGGGAAAATATATGAGTGTCGACACCTTGAAATGGTTGTTGTATGACGTACATAATGTAAAAGATCTTTATCAATACGAAAGATATGCGGACTATGATGATGAGTCTGTTAATATATTACTGGACACTGCGAAATCTTGGGCAGACCAGGAATTCTTTCCTATTTTTCGAGAAATGGATGAGCATCCATGCGAATATAAAGATGGAAAAGTCACTTCTCACCCCAATTTAAGAAAGATCATTTCTAAAGCCGGTCAGGACGGATGGCTTGGGTCGTCATTCGATTATGATGATGGCGGAAGTCAAATGCCACACCTTGTGGTAAATGCACTTAACCATATTTTCCAATCGGCTAATAATCATATACCGGGGTATATGGGGTTGACCACAGGAGCAGCTGACCTCATTAGAACATTTGGTGCTCAGGAATTGAAAGATAAGTATATTCCAAACATGATAGCAGGAAAATGGGGTGGAACCATGTGCTTAACGGAGCCACAGGCAGGTTCTTCTCTTTCGGATATCACAACGTCTGCTGCTCCACAGGAAGATGGATCCTACAAGATTACCGGTCAAAAGATATTTATTTCCGGTGGAGATCACGAAGGAGTTGATAATTTCGTCCATTTGGTATTGGCCAGAATTGATGGGGCACCTGCCGGAACGAAGGGAATCTCTCTTTTTGTGGTACCTAAACATAGAATAACTGAATCCGGTGAACTTGAATATAATGATGTGTTTACAGCAGGTGATTTCCAAAAAATGGGACAACGTGGATATTCTACTGTTCATCTTGTTTTTGGTGAAAATGATAACTGTGTAGGTCATTTGGTAGGGGGTGAACATCAAGGGTTAAAGAACATGTTTCAGATGATGAATGGCGCTAGAATCGATGTGGGAATGACCGCTGCTTCGACGGCTACGGCGGCATATTATGCATCATTGCAATACGCAAAAGAAAGGCCTCAGGGCAGAAAGATCCAAAATTCAGGGAAGAAAGATCCCAACTCCGGACAAACATTGATTATCAATCATCCGGATGTACGCAGGATGTTGTTATTGCAAAAAGCAATCAATGAAGGATCGTTATGTCTTTTATTGGAGACGGCTAAATTGGTGGATCTTGCTCATGTAGAAAATGGAGATGCTGCAAGTGACAGCCATTTACTTTTGGAATTATTAACGCCTATTGCTAAAACGTATCCATCGGAAAAAGGACAGGAAGCAATAAGCAATGGACTACAGATCTTTGGGGGCTATGGCTTCTGTATGGATTTTCCATTACAACAATATTACAGGGATATCAGAATCATGTCCCTTTACGAAGGGACGACAGGGATTCAGTCGCTGGACTTACTGGGCAGGAAGGTGACACTGCAAAATGGTGCAGCGCTACAGTTGCTGATGAAAAAGGTGAATGAAGTCACTTCTGAAGCCAATAATCATGACGATTTGAAACCGTATGCTGATAAATTGCTAAAGTCGGTCGGATATGTACAAAGAGCATTGGAGTACCTGCTTCCGATGGCGATGAAAGGAGACTATGAATCATTCTTAGCAGATGCGACAGCGTTTATGCAAATGACATCTAATATTGTAATAGCCTACCAATGGTTGAAAATGGCAACTCGTGCCAAGCATGCACTTGTGACCGGAAATACCTCGTACTCGTCCAAATTCTATGAGAATAAGATCCATACGATGAAATTCTATTATAAATATGAGTTGCCACACGCAAGAGCGCACTTGGAAACCATTTTGAATGATGAAGAATTAACCATTGTTAACGAAGGAAATGAGATATTTGCATAACGTATAAAACAAAAAAATTAAAAGATGACATTTGATATAATCGTTGACGAGATTAGAAAGCAAGCAGAAAATGTTTCTCCACTGGGGGCTAAACTGAAATTTGTACTGGATGATGATATCCTGATGATTGACGGAAGTGGGGACAAAAATGTGGTAGGTACAGAAGATGGGGATGCGGATACTACGATCATTACCAGTAAAGAAACATTGGTAAAATTAAAAAGTGGAGACTTGAATCCTATGATGGCTGTAATGGGAGGAAAAGTGAAAATAAAAGGGGATATGGGATTGGCAATGAAGTTGCAATCATTGCTCTAAGAATAAAAAAGAATCCATCGTCACTTGCGATGGATTCTTTTTTTATGCTCAATTCTATTGATCTTGAACTTATGCCTTCATCGGTTACTATATTCTAATTAAACTAGAATTTCTTGTTTGCAGGGTTGAGGAAATTCATGTCTAGAACTTAAAGCCAATCGTTGCAACTAATCTTCCTAAGTCTGTTTCGATTACGGACAAAGGATCTCTGCCATCTTGTGAGACTATGTATGGGTTGTATCCTTCTCTGGTGTCTTGTCTTCGATAAGCGAAGTCAATAAAAAATTTATCCGCCCTGAAACCAAGTCCTGCAGACAACGCAGTATAAGTCTCGGAATCACCCGCAAAAGGAGAGGTACTAATCGAGTACCCAGCTCTAAGACGGATGTTGTTGTAGGCCAATTCCGTTCCTAGTCGGAAATTAGTCGCAGACCCTAATTCATTATCAATTTCTCCATTGAACTCTTGTGTAAATAACGTTTCTCCAGGATCATCACTATGAGAGGTGAAATCAAATTCATTATTGGTGTAATCTAAAAATTCAATGTCTGCATTAACAAAACCTTGTATGTCACCTATTTTGTAAATAGAACCAATACTGGCAACTGCTCTCCACGGTGTAGTAAAGCTGTATTTAAACGAACCATCGGGCGATCTACCCTGCCCCTGAAAACTTTCGTCGGTAGAAGTGAATTCATAATTCACTAAAGTGGAAAAATCATCATTCAAAGTATACCAAGTTGGAGAATGTATAGCGGCTCCTATTCTAAGTTGACGCATTGCTTTGTATTGTACTCCAAACTTCAAATTGAATCCGGCACCGGTAGTATTCAGATTTTCTACATACTCCAGTTGGTTGCTGAAGTCGCCGTCTGTCACTCCTTCCTTATACGTTTTGGTTTCTGTAAAGGACACAAATGGTATTCCAGCACTAATTCCAATGTTTAATTGATTGTCGTAGTTGCCTGCCCAAACAAGAGTGAGCTCATTGATGGATCCTCTTTGATCAATGAATTGTTCTTTTGTCACAATATCGTCTTCGAAATAATCCGATAAATAATTTGTAGTACCACCATCTTCAAAAATTGCACCTGCGTCATAAGCGGGTCCCGCTTCAAAACCATCTAATTGATCCAAGGTATTTCCATTTGCCCTTTCTATGAATCTTTCGGTTATACTCCCGATAGTAGAACCAGAAATATTTACATTTCTGTCAAAGTTCACAAGCTTGCTAAAGCCTACTGCCCAGTTGGACGTTTGCCAACTAGAAGCTCTAGGGTTATTGGCTCCAACAAAGCCTATGTTATCTAGTAGAAAATTACTTCTTGACCTTTCAGAGTCTTGTCGATCTGAAACGAAAAAGGCATTTGCGTTCGAAGATGCGATTGAAGGAGTAATGTTCAATTCACTTTTTCGATATTCTGCAAGACCTGCAGGGTTTATTCCCAAAACAGAAAAATCTCCTCCCATGGCTCCAAAGGCGCTTCCTACGCCTACGGTTCTTGCGGTACCGATTGGTTGGTAACTTGAATAGCGCACTGCGTCTCCAATTCCCTGAGCATCTGCATGGTTTATACTCAGAAGGAGTGTAAATACAATTGTAATATACCTCATCATCTTGTTTTAATTTTAGTTTAGGATCAGACGGGGATTGACGTCATAATCGGGTACAAAAATGGGGAGAATAAATCTCTTTATCCGCCCCACCATATAATTTTATATTCTTAAAAGGTCAGTTTATTTTCCGCCTCTTCTACTGGATCGGCTTGATCTACTAGAACCTGAAGACCGGGATGACCCTCTGGACGAGCTTCTCGCGGATGATCTATTCGAAGATCTGTTGGAGGACCTCATAGAAGATCTATTGGAAGACCTATTGGACCGATTGAAACTTGAGTTATTTCTAGATGAGCTTCTTCTACTTGACATAGAGCTTCTGCTGCTTCTATTATTTCCTCTGTTTACTCCTGATGATCCATTTGATCTTCTTCTATCAGAGCTGTAATTGTTGCCTGAACTTCTGCTTGATCTCTTTCTTCCTGAGTAAATGGTATTCCCATTACTTCTTCTTCTGGTTGTACGAGTCTCAGAGTCTGTAGTTCTATCGCTGTATAATCTCTGCGATGTATCACTGGTTCTTCCGTCACCTGTTCTTCTTCTGACATCACTGGATCTGGTATTTGTGTTTGAAGGTGAAACCAAACCTGTTTCTGAATCTCTATTTTGAGTTAATCTGGAAGTTCTTGTCCTACCATTTGTAGAGGTAGTTCCAGAACCATTTCTTCTTGATCCATAGTACGTACCATTGGGGTTGCTGTTGTTTACATTTATATTGTTATTGATAAATGTGTTTCCAAATCCTGCATTGGCGAATCCCCAGTTAGGAGGGCAATACGGATTGTTCCAGGAGTTCCATCCCCAATTATTCCACCTATTCCATCCCCAGCCAGAGTTCCATCCGAATCCTGCATTCCAACCAAATCCTGAATTCCACCCCCAATTGTTCCATCTATTCCATCTGTCCCATCTATTCCAACGGTTCCATCCTCTATTCCAACCATTACCTATGCTTACAGTAATAAAGCTATTAGGTCCGGCGAAATATGGATCGAAGAAAGGATCATAGAAAAATGGATCATCGTAGAAAATTGTGGAGTTGAAGTTATTCACGATAGGTGCTCCTCGTCTAAATCTATTTATTCTTCTGGTGTATGTGTAATCATCATAGTAACCATCGAAGTATTCTGAATCGTAATCGGAATCATATTCAGCGTAGTCATCGTAAACGTAGGAATCGTCAATATCCGAGTAGTCTGAGTCATAAATTGATCCGCTATCATCGTTGGGATCATAATAAAGATCGTCAAATTGAGCGGTGGATACCGTTGCAAGCATCGAAAATACCACCAGGGCTAAAAATGATTTGAATTTTATTAATCTCATCGTTTTGGATTTTACTTTTTAATTAATCCGATTCTCTTACTAAGCTACAATCGCTAATTTATTACTTTTGCGCTTATTTTTCTGTTAATATACAATTAAAAGATTCAAAGGAATCGTGAAAACCTAAAATTAGCATTCTAACCGACAGCTTTCAAAATTTAAGACGTAAAATACTATGCCAAAGTTTCGGTAACTGAATGATTATTAAAATTTTAACTAAAAACGTGACAAACGAAATTAATGGCTAAAGAAATCACAAATAGGGAAGAGAATTATTCGCAATGGTACAACGATATTGTGCGTAAAGCGGACTTGGCTGAGAACAGTGCAGTGCGTGGATGTATGGTGATCAAGCCATACGGGTTTGCGATTTGGGAAAACATGAAGGCTCAGTTGGATAAAATGTTCAAAGATACGGGTCATCAAAATGCATATTTCCCGCTTTTGGTTCCAAAAAGTTTGTTCGAAGCAGAAGAAAAAAATGCGGAGGGATTTGCTAAAGAATGTGCAGTAGTAACGCATTATCGATTAGAAAATGATCCTAATAATGAGGGAAAACTAAGAGTAGCACCGGACGCTAAACTGGAAGAGGAGTTGATCATCAGACCTACTTCCGAAGCGATTATTTGGAATACCTATAAAAATTGGATTCAATCCTACCGGGATTTACCAATTTTAATCAATCAATGGGCCAATGTAATGCGTTGGGAAATGCGTACACGACCATTTTTGAGAACCTCCGAGTTCCTTTGGCAAGAAGGCCATACAGCACATTCTAGCAAAGAGGAAGCTGTAGAGGAAGCGCACATGATCCATGAAGTTTATACTCGGTTTGCAGAGGATTATATGGCCATGCCAGTGATCAAAGGACATAAGTCTGAGTCTGAACGATTTGCGGGTGCAGATGATACGTTGACCATAGAAGCGTTGATGCAGGATGGCAAAGCTCTTCAAGCGGGAACAAGTCATTTTCTAGGACAGAATTTTGCGAAAGCATTCGATGTCAAATATTTGAATTCTGAAAATAAGGAAGAATATGTTTGGGCTACTTCCTGGGGGGTTTCTACCCGATTGGTTGGTGGCTTGATCATGACGCATTCTGATGATGAGGGATTGGTCCTTCCTCCAAGATTGGCGCCTATTCAAGCGGTTATTGTTCCGATACCAAAACCAAATCCTGAAATCATGGAGGTGGCAGATAAGATTGCGGCAGAATTGAAAGCCAAAGGGGTTAAGGTAAAGGTAGACACTGATTCCAAGAAACGACCTGGATTTAAATTCGCAGAATATGAGATGAAAGGAATTCCGGTTCGTATTGGTATTGGGAAGAGGGATCTGGAGAAGGGAGTCGTTGAAATCGCCCGAAGAGATACAAAAGAGAAAGAAAGTGTAGCACTGGATGCATGTGTGGAGCATGTGTATAATTTGATGGAAGAGATTCAAAACAATCTATTGGAGCGAGCAAAAAAATTCAGAGATGAACGCACCACATCAGTAGATACATTTGACGATTTCAAGAACGCATTAGAGGAGAATCAAGGGTTCATTTATGCCCATTGGGACGGTACAGCTGAGACGGAAGACAAGATAAAGGATGAGACCAAGGCTACGATTCGTTGCATTCCTGTTGATGCTACGGAAGAAGATGGAGTATGTGTATATAGCGGTAAGCCTAGTAAGCGAAGGGTACTTTTTGCGAAGGCATACTAGAATAAAATTTGACACAGTAGTTTTTAGAAAGGTACATGATTATTCAGTTCCCTGATTCTTTTGTGGGGATTCTTTTTTTGCCAATTGGTTTCAATCTTATTCTATCTCTTCAATCTTTGCCATCTTTCTTCTACCTTTGCGGCACTTTTACCAAAATAGTTTAAATCAGTCACCACATGGAAGGATTAGCAAAAGAGCAAATAGAAAAATTTATTGAAGATGCATTGTACGAGGATATACGGGATGGAGATCATACATCTTTAGCGTGTATTCCAGAAGATGGGAGATCCAAGGCTCGATTGTTGGTAAAAGATCCAGGTGTCATTGCTGGTGTTGAATTGGCGGAAATGATCTTTAAAAAAGTAGATCCTACGGCAACTGTTGATGTGCGCATTGAAGATGGTTCGGATGTTTTTTATGGTGACGAGGCGTTTTACGTAGAATGTGGCAGTCAGGCACTTTTGAAAGCGGAACGATTGGTATTGAATACAATGCAACGAATGAGTGGAATTGCAACCATGAGTAGTCGATTTGCCGTGGAAGTAGAAGGCTTGGATGTTAAAATATTGGATACGAGAAAGACGACGCCCTTATTGCGCTTTTTAGAAAAATGGGCTGTGCAGATCGGTGGTTGTACCAATTACAGAGATGGTCTATACGATTGGATCATGATTAAAGACAACCATATCGATGCTTGTGGTACAGTAACCAAAGCCATAGAAAAGGTACATGAATATTTCCAAAAGAAGGGTATCAATCTTGGAATTACGGTCGAGGTACGAAATCTTGTAGAACTTTATGAAGTATTGGAAGTAGGCAAGATTACTAGAATCATGCTGGATAATTTCGAAATTCCAATATTGAGAGAGGCAGTAGCTACTATAAATGGTCGCTTCGAATCAGAAGCTTCGGGCGGAGTGACACTTAATACCGTTCGTAAAATAGCCGAAACGGGTGTGGATTTTGTTTCTGTGGGGGCATTGACGCACTCTGCTGGAAGTCTGGATTTAAGCTTGAAAGTGATGAAAGATTAATTTTTGTAATTGACAATTGACAATGAATAATTGATTATTATTGGAAATTGTAACTTATGGACAGGGAGGTGAAATAGTTTCTTGGTAATCCAGGATAGTAATATCTTGGCGCATTCCCACCAAAACTCCCTGCATTAATCAATATCATTGAAGCATATTGTTCATCCAACACATTTTGAACTCCGAAAGAAAAATCGATTTCAAACCTCGAGATTGTTCTTTTATAACCTATTTTAAGATTAACTACTTCATAAGCATCAGAATAAATAGAGTTGTCATCCCGCATAGGGAAAGCATCTATAAATCTATAATTGAGGTGGGTGTACATTCCAAATTTGAAAGACATGTCCAGACCAGCATCTAGCTGATGAGGTGGTGTACCCGTCAACTCATTTCCTGAAAAGTCATTGCCATCGTCTAAGAATTCTTTGAAAACATAATCAGAATACGTATACGTTAAGAATGGTGTGAGTGATAGATTGGTGGAGTTCAGGGCTTGGTACTCCAAAAATAATTCAATGCCATTATGCTCTGTTTTACCTGCATTCAACCCAACAAATTGATCTTCACTTATGCGTTCGGCGACGAGTAGATCATTGATGTGCATCGTGTAGGCAGTAAGTTCGTATGTAAATCGAGAATTAATCCTACCTCGGCTGCCCAATTCAAAATTCCATCCGGTTTCAGGAGCGATAGCAGGATTAATGGTACCATCTGGAGCAAGCGTCTCCGCTAATGATGGAGGTGAAAATCCATGACTCACGGTGGCAAAAAGCGCCAGATTGTAATTGAATTGGTAATTGATGCCAATATGTGGAGAAAGGATACCCTCAAAGGTGTATTCTCCAGATTTATCAATCCCTCCGGATTTCAGCAGATCGTCGTATTGATAGTTCGTTGAATTGAAATTAATTCCACTGAAAAGGGTCAGGTTTTCGTTAATGGAAAGATACGACTGCAAAAATAAATTCATATACCTACGTACTTCCTTGTTGTCCGATAAGAGTTCTCCTTGAATACCTTCCAGTGTTTGAAACGTCTGCCAGTCGTAGTTTTCTTTAAATATCTCTACTCCTAAAGAAAGTAGAGGGAATTTAGCAGTTTTAGCATTTTTAGAAGTAAGTTCAAAACTTGATCTCAGGCCAATGGTAGTACTCTTTTCATCAAGTATATTAAATGGTCTTGATTCATACGAATCTCTTCCAGATGTGAAAAGACTTGTTTTATTCATTAAAATATGCTCATCGAAATTGTGAAGATCAACAGCATGTGAAAGACCAAAGAGGTATTTATCATTCTCCTCAAAACCCATAATACTTCCCCAGGTAAACGCCGCTTTTTGCGGATTTTGTAAATAATCTTCTTCATTTAAGGAGCTTGGAATAAATGCTTTTAAAGCAATGATATTTCCAATAAAAGTTGTTTTACCGTACTTGTCGGAATCCAGTTTTGCGATTATCGATCCTCCTTTTCTAAGATACGAATTATTCTCTCTGTAGCCATCGCTTTGCGTAGTATTGAATTTAAACCCCAATTGGAATTTTTGATTCGGGTCACTATAGCTGACCTCACTTACATTTCTTAAAAGACCATACGAACCCAAGGTTAGTGAAGATCGAATTTCAGAAATATTGGGAGTATTCGTTTCCGTCTTTAGATGAATCATACCTCCAAGACCGGCACCATAAATACTAGCCGTTGGACCTTTCCAAACATCCACTTGTTGAATCAGACCCATATCGATGTCTTCAATTGTTGTCTCACCATCACCGCTTGTGAGCGGAATATTATCCAAATAAGCCCGTATTTTTGTAGTTGAAAAAGGAGAGCGATTGCCAATGCCCCGAATCGTGATACGATTGGTATTCAACGCTCCGGAATGCATAAAAACACCGCTAACGCGATTGAGAGCTGGAGTAATCGATATGTCGGGATCTCTTTGTAGGTGTTCGGTAAAGATTTGCATTAACGGTGCTGGAAGTTTAAGATGGATGGCCCTGCCGGTGATGAGCAGAGTGTTGTCAAATTCAATATAGATCTGCTCGGGAAAAATGTACACAGTTAAAACAGTATCCTCGGTTACAAAAATCTTTTGTTCTTCGTACTCCGGGTATGAAATGTAGAGTGTATCCTTTTTTGGAACCGTAATCAAAAACTTTCCCTCGGAATCTGATAGTGCTTTGGTATATGGATTGGATGATTTGATGGTTGCGCCTGCCAATATTTCGTTTGACGAACCATCAAAAACAGTACCTTCAACAGTAAACTGAGCTTGGACACTATTGTCAAAAATGAAGACTGCAAAGAATAAAAAACAATAGATTTTAGAAATGCTATCTGATACTCGAATCCTACTCAACTTTCTTTAGGGTCTAATTTCTTTCTTTGATGTAATCGCATCGCCACCTGCTTTTATGGAAGACGCTCCGTGTACAATGATATCCGATTTGATAAAGTCTTCTTCGTCTGCCCTATAAATGTTGTCCACGTATTTTTGCGGATTTCGATCAATGTATGGAAACCAGGTACTGTGTATCTGAATCATGATCCGATGTCCCTTTTTGAAGGTATGAAGCACATCCTGTAACGGCACATTTACCTCCGTTTTTACCCCGGGATCAAAAGGTTTTGGATGGGAATAACTGTCTCGAAATCTTCCTCTGAATACCTCGTGTCGCACCAATTGTTCGTAATTGCCCATGGTGATATTTTGAGGGTTGTGTTCGTAATTTGGATGATCAGGAGGGTACTTATCAATTAATTTCACTATAAAATCTGCGTCCGTACTGGTCATGGAAACGATCAGATTCGCTAATATTTCTCCGGCAATGGTCACGTCTTCTTCCAATGGATCCGTAGCAAACGTAATCACATCCGGTCTTCTGCTTGCGTCTCGCTGATCATCGGTAATAAACATCCGCGGTGTGAAGGTCAACCCCTCAGTTACGGATCGATAGGGAACCGGTTTACTGGGATCACTGGTATATTCAAATTCCAGATCAGGATTGGCGGGTTTATTGATGTAAAGCTTGCCATTCTTGCCAAAAGTCAGATTCGCGGGAGGAATATCTTTAGGTGGCCATTCGTCAAATTTTCTCCATTCTTTCTTCCCTGTATCAAACATAATCGCTTCTGGTAGCTTCAAGTCACCCTCTCCCTTTAAGTGATAGGCAAAAAATGGTGCTTCAATCTCCTTTTGATAGTAAGTCGAAATACTGTCTCCAAAATAGATGTGATTTACAGTTTGTTGTCCTCTTTCGCGCGCCCATCCGCCGTGGGTCCATGGTCCCATCACAATGGAATTCTGCGCTTTAGTATTGTTTTTTTCTACGGTTTTATAAATGTTTAGTGGCCCATATAAATCCTCTGCATCAAACCATCCACCCACGGTCAATACCGCATGATCGATATCCCCTCCGGCCAATGCAGGCAGTAGACTTCTCTTTTGCCAGAAATCATCATAGTTCGGATGCTCAACAATCTGTTGCCAAAAGAAATTATCGTGGTGATAGTTCTCCGTAATGGTTTTTAGAGGCCCTTTTTCGAGATAGAAATCATATCCATCGGCTACTTTAGTGTTGTAAAATCGCATAATTTTGTCTCCGTACCAAGGCTGTCGGGTCAATGTATCTTTTTGATAACCGAATACGGCAAACGCTGGTGTATAGCTCTGCAAAAAAGCTCCATGATGGTGAAAATCATCAAAGAAAAAATCGGCAATAGGGGCTTGTGGCGAAGATGCTTTTAACGCCGGATGCGCATCGGGCAAAGCTGCCGCGGTATAAAATCCGGGATACGAAATGCCATACATTCCTACCTTCCCATTGTTGTTTTTGATGTTATTGATAAGCCAATCTATGGTATCGTAGGTATCAGAGCTTTCGTCAATGTCTTCTTTATTTGTTGGATCATTTCCTTTGATATTGGGTCGCATATTGTCGAATAGCCCTTCTGACATATATCGGCCTCGGACATCTTGGAAGGCGAAAATGTATCCTTCCTTAACCAATTCAGCTGACGGCTGACTGCCAAATTGATAATTGTCACTTTGCGAAGCATTGTAGCATGTTCGTTTTAATAGGATAGGAAATTCTCCCTCTGCTTTAGGTGTGTAGACTAGCGTATACAATTTCTTCCCGTCCCGCATTTCAATGAAATATTCGGCCTTGTCAAAATGCTCAACCAGGTAGGTAGAATCTATAAGCTGTGCATTGAGTGACAAGAGAATAAAAAGTGAAAAAACAAGTGAAGCCAACGTTTTCATCTGGTAATTTTCTTTGATAATTTTTAATATTTAGCAGGCACATTTTCTCCAGGAAGACTTGCCAGGATGAATTTTCTCAAGTGATTATTGGCCGACTCCAAATCTTCTCTTCTTAGGTACATCATATGCCCCGAGCGATATCCTTCAAATCGCATTCGATCTTTCATTTTACCGCTGGGATCCAATTGCCACATCGTGTATTTCGCATCAAAATAGGAAGTCGCCCCGTCATAATAGCCCGATTGGATCATTACATTCAAATAAGGATTTTGGGCCATTGCTTGCCGTAAGTTTTCCCCGGTTTTGTCACCCGTTCGATCCCAGGGCCGCACTGGTCCAAACATGTTATATTTAATATCCGTTTCGAAGTTGAGCTCATTTCTAAAATAGAAATTGATGGCTGGTGTAAAAGAATGCAACCAGGAAGTCAGCTCAGAGTTGAAATCAGGTCGAACCCCGGATTCTGTTTTGTCCAGTCCTTTGTACCGGGAATCTAATCTACCGACTGATAGTCCGTCTCTATCTCTCAGTAGGTCTTTCCAAAAGAAAGCCGTCGATATGTCCAGATTGTTTTGTAGAATACTCTTCTCGGATAAGCCAGAATAGCGAGCCATTTTCTTTGCCAACGTTTGCTTTTCTGAATCCGGCAAAAATCCACCTCTTGCCATTGCGGGCAGTAATTCATCCATGGCAAAAGCTTCCGCTTCTGGAAGTACTTCATCTAAATCTTTGGCTTGTAAGTCCGCAGGTAATGCCTTATGATACCAAGCTGCCGCAGCAAAATAGGGTAGTCGATTCGCAGATTTCACTATGCCATCTCTTTTCAGTCCCAAATCCGTAGGTGACACTAAAACTACTCCATTGAGATACATCCACTGTCTGTTTTGTAATTCTAAGGCAAGACCTGAAACTCGGGTGGTACCATAACTTTCCCCGATTAAAAACTTCGGTGATCTCCATCGGTTGGCTCGGGTGACAAAGGTATTGATCCAATCCGCGAGATACTTCACATCCTGATTGACCCCAAAAAACATTTTTTTGGCATCCACTTCTTTGTCTACTACTCTGGAATATCCCGTATTGACCGGATTTACAAAAACGATATCGGCCACATCCAATACAGAATATGGGTTGGACTTAATTCCATACGGCTGAATCGGAAATCCTTCATCGTCGATGGTCAATGTTTTGGGTCCGGTGTAAGCAATGTGCATCCAAACGGAAGCGGATCCTGGTCCACCGTTGAATGAAATAAGCAGTGGCCTATTGCTCTTGTCGGTGATATCGGTGCGTTCGTAATAGGTGTAGAAAAGGGTAGCCGCCACTTTTCCTTCCTTATCCCAAACGGGTTGTGTACCTGCAGTGGCGGAGTAGGCGACACGTTGCCCGTTTATAGTGGTGGTGTGCGTTGTCGCAACTTTTGTTTCGACCGGAATGGCTCTGTCGTACATGGCTGAATCCTCTTGAGCATAAGAGAAAGCCACAAAAAGACAAAGAAAAAGGAGTTGTAGTGTTTTCATGCGTTGGGAATGGTTGTGGATGGTGAAAGTACGTAAAAGTATTTGAAATCAATGTGGAGATAAAATGTGGTCCATTGAACAAAAGACCTCTGTGATGAACAGGTTGATATAAATCAAATTCATCATTTCCAGGAATGTTATTATATGAATCTCAACAGCATGGAACATTTTGATTTTTTTGAAAAGCTAAAAAGTTAGGGGTATAGTATGAAAGTGCGCACTTCCGACCACAAATGTTCGATATCGAACAATATTAAATATTAGTAAATGTATAAAATATTGTAAATCAACATTTAAAGTTTTGGCATAGCCATTGAATTAAGTCCTTTGTATTTATCAAATGAGCAATGGACAGACAACTAACATCAAAAGAACAAGCAAAAGGAAGGTACAAACGGTGGATCTATTTTATAGGAGTGGGGCTACTTCTCATAGTAGTAGTTTATGGCTTCAGATCACTTTTGGAAAAGAAAGCGAATGAATCCGACTTTTTCATTGCCAAGGTAGAGAAAGGGGATGTTACGAATACTGTTTCTGCATCGGGTACCGTAATTCCTTCTTTCGAAAGAGAGATTAATGCCCCGGTAGCGACGGAAATAAAAAACGTAACCCTCTCTACGGGTGCTCAAGTGGAGGAAGGTGATCTCATCTTGGAATTGGATCAGGAATATACCAAGCTTGAATACGAAAAGCTTAAAGATGAATTGGACTTACGAAAAAACAACATCGAAAAACTCAAACTTCAATTTGATAAGGATTTAAGAGATTTGGACTATCGGGATCAGATTAAAGGATTGCAGGTAGATGAATTGAAAGCCCAAGTGGCCGACCAAAAGCGATTGCTCAACATTGGGGGTGGAACGGTAGAAGAATTGGAACAGGCAGAACTCAAATTAAAGGTGGCAAAACTGGAAAAGAAGATGTTGGAAAATGAATTGGGGTATAGCCGTAATGTGAATGTGAATGAAAAGAAAGGTCTTGAATTGGAGTACACGATACAAGAGAAAAAATTAAGAGAATTAAGTCGAAAGCTAACAGAAACCAGTGTTAGAGCTCCTCAGAAAGGGGTTATTACGTGGATCAACGAAGACATTGGGCGTACAGTTGCAGAAGGTGAAACATTGGTAAGGATTGCGGATCTGGGGAGATATGTGATCGAAGCAACAAGTTCTGATCGGAATAGTCAAAAATTGGAAGTGGGGCTACCCGCAATGGTTCGAATTGGGAAAAGTAGCCTGAAGGGAAGAATCTCAAGAATTTTGCCGGCGGTTGAAAATAATACGGTTAAGTTTTTTGTCGAATTGGAAAAGAGCGACTCCAAACTTCTTCGGCCAAATATGCGAGCGGAAGTTTTCATCATTACCAATAAAAAGGAAAATGTGCTTCGGATCAAAAACGGTGCAGCTTTTCGTGGTGCGGGAAACCAGGAGCTTTTTGTCGTTGAAGGAAATAAAGCTGTAAAGCGTAAGATTCGAAGAGGAATTTCGAATTCGGACTATGTAGAGTTACAATCAAACGTTAGTGTTGGAGAACGTATTATAATCTCTGAAACAGAGGACTATACGCATCTGGACGAATTTACATTATTGGACAAATAAACCATACATTATGAATCAACTACTATTAAAAAGTATTCTCACAGCATTGCTCTTTTGCACTTTCCAGTTGTCGGCACAAAAGCAGATAACATTGGAAGATATACTAACCAAGGCAAAAAGCAATGTGGCTTCTATTCGAACTGCCAAGACGGATTTGGAAATTGCCAGTGCTCAGATGAGTTTTTTAGAAGCTGAATTGAAACCAAGCTTGGGATTGGATTTATTGCTTCCGAATTTTACCAATACCTCAACACAGGTGACTCAGCCGGATGGTTCCATCACTTTTCAGCAGGTAACCCAAAACAATTCTTCTATTTCGCTTTTTGCCAATCAAAACATCGCAAAGACTGGAGGGCAACTGTTTGTACAATCGGATTTGCAACGATTTGACAATTTCAGTACGGACGCCAAACAATACAACGGCATTCCGATCCGTGTGGGCTTTATTCAGCCCTTCTTCGCTTTCAATCGATTCAAATGGCAAAAGCAGATTTTGGATGTACTGCAAAAGGAATCTGTGAATGCCTATAACATTGCCGTTGAAGATGCCATGTGGAGAGCGACGGTACTTTATTTTGATGTCCTACTCGCTCAAGCCAATCGAGATATAGCCTCTACCAATAAAGGAGTCAATGAAAAGTTGGTGGAAATTACACAGGAGCGTTTTGATTTGGGTAGAAATTCACGGGATCAACTGCTGCAAATTCAGATGAGCTTGAAAGCGACTGTGCTGGCTGAAAATCAGGCGAACAATGACGTTCAAATTGCGGTCCATGCACTCTATACCTATTTGGGCGAACGCACCGTAGAAAACATCACCTGTGAAATACCCGAATTGCCTTCTTCATTTCAATTAAATGCCGATGAATTGGTACAAAAGGCCATTAAAAACCGACCGGAAATAATACGATACGAGCGGGAATTGATCGAAGGAGATCGGGAAATTGCCCGGACCCGATCACAATATGGTATTAGTGCAGAGTTGTTTGCAGGATTTGGGTTTGCCAGAGGGTCCGAAAGTTTGGAAGACATCTACAGAAATCCATTTGATGAACAGCAAGTGAGACTTACCGTATCTGTTCCTTTGATAGACTGGGGGCAAAAGAGAGAAGCGGTAAAAATCTCAAACCTTAGAAAAGCAAATATTCAAAACAGGGTGGTTCAAGAAACACTGGAACTGGAAAATGACATTCGAACCAAAATCTATGAATTTGAGCAGATTCAAAGTGATCTCGTGCTGCTTCAGGAAATCAAAGAAGTGGCAGAAGAGCGATTCGAAATTAGCAATACGAGATATACGTTGGGGAGTATCAGCATTACCGATCTCACCCTTAGCCAAAGAGAAAAAGATCAAACACTTCGGGACTACATTGAGGCGCTGACTGTGTATTGGAGTACCTATTATGAATTGCGCACTTTGTGTGGTGTCACTTCTCTGGAATAAAATTTTTGCATAAAAACATCATAAAAAATAAAACATTCAACCATGATTCATTTAAAAAACGTCAACAAGGTGTACAGAACAAAGACCATCGAAACTACTGCCCTCAACGATATCAATTTGTCGATAGAGAAGGGTGAATTTGTGTCTATTATGGGACCATCGGGTTGTGGCAAATCTACATTGCTCAACGTGATCGGTCTTTTGGACGAACCAACAAGTGGTGAAGTAACGGTGGCTGGCGAACAACTCAAAAATTACAGCAGCAAAACCACAGCGAAATTCAGAAATGAGAAATTGGGTTTCATCTTTCAGTCCTTTCATCTAATCCCTGATCTTTCGGTCATCGATAATGTAGAACTTCCCTTGCTCTATAGAAAAGTGGGTGCCAAGGAGCGAAAAGAGCTTTCTGCACAAGCCTTGGAATCGGTTGGTTTGCGCAATCGAATGGATCATTTCCCGAGTCAACTTTCTGGTGGACAAAAACAACGGGTGGCAATTGCTAGAGCTATTGTAGGTAATCCTGCCATATTATTGGCTGATGAGCCTACCGGAAATCTGGACAGCCAAATGGGGAATGAGGTAATGGATATTCTTATGAAGTTGAACCAGGAAAACAAAACAACTATCGTAATGGTGACACACGATGAAAATATGGCTAAAAAGACCAATCGATTATTGCGTTTGTATGATGGAAGTCAAGTTGCATAACGGGCCATTCATTCCTACACTATAAATTAAAATCATGTTTAAGAATTATATCAAATTGGCCTGGAGGGTCTTATCTAGAAAGAAGTTTTTCACGTTTATCATGTTGTTTGGGATCAGCTTTACGCTGATGATCTTAATGCTGATTACTGCTTATATGCAAGCGGAATTTGGTAGTCGTGCTCCTATGAAAAACCAGGATGACATGGTTGTCCTTGAATACATTACATTACAAAGAGTGAACTACGATACCATTGCTGTTGTGGACACCCTATTTGAAAATGGAGTAGCGGTTTATGATACTACGTACGATTATAAAAGTGCGGGAAGAAGTATGAATAGGAGTTATTTTAATCCAGACTTGCTTATTGATAATTTCAGAGACTTGAAGACAGTAAAGGAAACCACGATATTTAGCACAAACAGTCTATTCGATGTCTTTGTAAATAATAGTAAGATTCAAATTCAAGTCAATCATTGTGACGAACGATTTTGGGATGTATTCAATTTTGAATTCATAGAAGGTCGTCCATTTGATCTTTCAGAAGTAGAACAACAGGCACATGTTGCGGTCATAGCGAAGAAGCTGGCAAAGAGTTATTTTGGAATGGAAAAAGGAGTACTGGGAAAAACTATCGAGTTGGATGGAAAGAACTATGAAGTGATTGGATTGGTTGAAGATCCAACTTCTTCACCCGATCCGATCATAACGGATATGTTTGTACCCTACACACATCAGGTTTCGAGGAGCAATAGCGATTATTTAGGCAGTTTTGCTATGGTACTATTGGCGAATGGTCGTATGGAAAAAACGAAGAATGAGATTTTATTTGCTGCGGAAAATATTTCTTTAGATAAACAATCCCATTTCAATGAACTCATAGTGAGTCCCAAAACATACCATGAGATGTATGCACAAAATCTCTATTACAATGAAGATCCTGAAAAAAGCCTAAGCTTTGTATCCTGGTTGTTATTTGGTTTGATTTCATTATTTGCACTGCTTCCTATCCTGAATTTGATCAATCTCAATGTGAGTCGAATTATGGATCGATCGTCAGAAATAGGAGTTCGAAAGGCATTTGGAGCTACCAAGAATGAGATTTTAACCCAGTTTGTTTTTGAAAATATTATTCAAACCTTAATCGGTGGACTTTTGGGTTTTGTACTGGCATTTTTGGCGATATACTTTATCAACGACAGCAAAATTCTGGGAAGCATTGTACTTGAAATTGACCTCGTCTTTTTTTTCTATAGCTTTATTATTTGCATATTCTTCGGGGTGCTATCGGGCCTCTTACCTGCATTCAAAATGTCAAAATTACAAATTGTTAACGCCTTAAAAACGAATCAACTATGATCAAGCATATATTTAAAATGATATGGAATAAGCGAGGAAGTAATGCCCTTATTTTGATAGAAATATTTCTGGCTTTTTTAGTGTTGTTTGCGGCCTTATCGTATGTGATCTACAATGTAAGAATGCTGAGCAATCCTAAGGGATATGAGACAGAAGATAAATGGGTTGTTTATCTGGATGGTTTGTCCTCGAGAGATAGTCTTGATGTATTAACAATGAAAAATACCTTATATCGAGAGCTTATGGATCTTGAAAATGTGGAGCAGGTAGCGTTTGCACAAAGCTTCACTCCATTTTCAGGGAATCGAAGCATCAAAAATGGCGATGCCATGGGTTTTGAGATCCGATCTCTTTTGGCTTTTGCCGACAAAGATTTTGCGGATGCGTTGGATATGAATGTAATAGATGGGAGATGGTTTCAAGAAGAGGATTTAAATGGTACTTACCCGGCAATGGTGGCTAACCAAAGCTTTATGGATGAGTTTTTTGTTGGTAAAGATATGATTGATAGCATTATTGATTTTCGAGGAGAACATCGATTGATAGGAATAATAGATGCCTATCGCTATCTGGGAGAATTTACAGAAGATGATCCTCTTGCATTTTACCAGATTGCCAGGCACGAGCCTTATGCGGATAATGTCGTATTAAGCATGAGAAAAGGTACGCCAACTGCGTATGAAGAAACGGTCACTAAATTGGTAGCATCAGTTACGAAATCTACAAGTTCGCTGATAAATAACTTGGATAAAGTAAGAAAAAATGATAGCAGAGATACATGGATTCCCCTCATTGCGCTGTTGAGTATTTGTGGATTTTTGTGTATAAATATTGCCTTAGGAATGTTTGGAATGCTCTGGTATAATATCAATAAACGAAAAGGAGAAATTGGACTACGAAGAGCGATAGGCGCACATAGTTCGGACATCAGTAAACAATTTATCTTTGAAATAATGGTATTAACATTTATTGCTGTTGGCCTTGGCATTTTCTTTGCAATTCAGGTCCCCCTTTTCAAAATTGGTCCGTTAGAACCAATTAATATGTATTGGTCCATTGTGATATCCACACTTATAATGCTACTTCTGGTAACATTGTGTGCCTTCAATCCGAGTAGGCAGGCCTCAAAATTACATCCGGCGATTGCATTACGGGAAGATTGAGAATAAGTTTAACTCTATGGCATTTATAGTTATACCACTAAGCACGTTAAGGATTGCACGAAGTGCACAAGGTTGGTTCTAATCTTAGTGAACCTTTGTGAAACCCTGGTGTCCTTTTGTGCTTCTGCTAAAGCTTCAGCGACACGCAGATGGTTATAAAGTCAACATCACAGTTAGCAAAATTAAATCACGACAATGAAATGAATTCTGAATAAACATATTATACAGAATTCATTTTTTCATCCACATTTATAATTTTACACCTATGTCCAAAGGCAGAATATTAATTATCGATGATGATCAGGCAGTATGTCTTAGCTTGAAGTTATTGCTAAAGAAAAAAGGATATGAGCCTAAGGCTGTGAATCACCCGTCCATTGTGTTGGAGACAATTCTTGAATTCGACCCACAGCTCATTTTGTTGGATATGAACTTTACGATCAATACATCCGGCAAGCAAGGGCTCAATATGTTAAAGCGTATTCTGGAAGATCATCCGAATATGCTGGTAATATTGATGACGGGATGGGCCACGGTACAACTGGCCGTAGAAGGCATGAAAATAGGAGCCAAGGATTTTCTGGCCAAGCCTTGGGATAATAATCATTTGATCAAATCGATTGAAGATGTTTTAGCACTTCAGGAGATTCATGAGCCATCCAAAAAGTCAACATCGAGCACTAAGGGTGAAAGCACTTTTGAGCACATAATTGGTCGGTCTGCTCAATTTGAGGAAGTGATGGATATTGCCAAAAGAGTAGCTAAAACCGATGCCAGTGTGCTGATCACGGGGGAAAGTGGAACGGGCAAAGAAGTGATCAGCGAAGCCATCCATGAGATGAGCAATCGGGCATCAAATGGTTTTGTAAAAGTAAATTTAGGAGGATTATCTACTTCACTTTTTGAAAGTGAAATGTTTGGGCACAAAAAAGGAGCGTTTACCGGAGCTATTGCCGACCGGGTGGGAAGATTTGAAAAGGCACACAACGGATCGATTTTTTTGGATGAGATCGGAGAATTGCCTCTGGAAAATCAAGTGAAGCTCCTTCGGGTGTTGCAGGAAAAGACCTACGAACCGTTGGGGTCAAGCCAAACTAAAAAAAGTAATGTACGCGTAATCAGCGCTACCAATAAAGACCTGCAGGACATGGTGTTGAAAGGTACGTTTCGTGAGGACCTGTTCTATCGGATCAATTTGATTACCATCCAATTGCCGGCACTTAGAGAACGGAAAGAAGATATCCCCTTACTCGTCAAACATTTTCTATCCTCGACCTGTCAATCGTACGATATTGATTATCCCTATATCAGCGAGGAAACCATGAAGTGGCTTTCGGATCAGCCTTATCCAGGCAATATACGACAGCTAAAAAACATGGTTGAGCGCACTATTTTGCTTAATATGGGTGCGAAGGAATTAAACATTAAGAATTTTCAGGAATACACAAAGATCAATCCCTCTTCCACTCTTGTATCTTTGCCCGAAGTCGGAAAAATCACTTTACAGGATATGGAAATCAACATGATCCGAAAAGCGCTGGCTTTTCATAATCAATCGATCAGCAAGACTGCCGCATCTTTGGGTATTACCAGAAGTGCGTTGTACCGAAGACTGGAGAAATATAAAATTCCACATGAGCCTCAAATTTAGATACTTTCTTTTTATTGGTGTTTTGCATGTGCTCATTGCCGTGGGGCTTTATTTTTTATTGAAGGAGCAACTCATCTATTTTTTACTTAGTGAAGCCGTTTTATTGATTTCGATTGGATTGAGTATTGGATTGTATAAAAAATTGATTCGGCCAATAGAATTGATGCAAATGGGGACTAGCGCTCTACGAAATAAAGATTTTACGGTCAAATACGTGAAGACGGGTGCTCGGGAAATGGATCAATTGATTGAAGTGTATAACACGATGATTGATACACTGCGAGATGAACAGGTGCGTACGGCAGAGCAGAGCTATTTTCTGGAGAAGTTGATTCAGGCCTCGCCCATTGGAATGATTATTTTGGATTACGATGGCAACATTTCCGATATCAATCCCAGAGCCGCTAAAATTCTAAATATTGCATTACCGGCAGTGGGCAATCAATTAAACGTATATCCACATGCGCTGATCCCTCAGATGCTGGAATTGAGAGATGGAGACAAAAAGCTATTGACCTATAACGGGTATGAAAAGTATAGGTGTCAAATTGATCGCGTGATCCATAAAGGGTTTCCGAGACAATTTATCATTCTTGCAGATTTGACTACAGAGATCCTGGAGTCTGAAAAGGAAGCCTATGGCAAGGTCATACGAATGATGGCCCACGAGGTCAACAATTCCATGGGCGCCATCAATTCCATTTTAAATACCGTAGTGGAATTTGGATTTTCATCCCCTGATGCTGATCCTGACCTGAGAGATTCGCTTAAGATAGCCATTGAACGGAATCAAAACCTTGCAAAGTTTATCGATAACTTTGCAGATATCATTCGCTTGCCACTACCCATGAAATCCACGTATGATTTGAATAAGTTGTTGGTGAACGCTTCAAAGCCATGGGAAGAAATTGGTTTACATAAAAACATAATATTTGAGTACGACCTATTGCCCAATGCATCAATGGTTGAGATGGATGCCGCACAAATCGAGAGAGTAGTAAGCAATGCCTTAAAGAATGCCATCGAATCCATCTCTGCTGAGGGAAAAATCCAGATTCGAACCATCTCCTCCAATCCTCCCGAATTTTGGATTGTCGACAATGGTCCTGGTCTCAATGATGCGACCAAAGAAAAGATCTTTACTCCTTTTTATTCTACCAAAACGAATGGTCAGGGTATTGGGTTGATGCTGTGCAGAGACATCATCGAAAATCATGGGGGGTATTTAGAATTGAGTACGAATCGGGAAGATGGGCTAACATATTTTAAGGTTACGTTGTAGAGATATATGGCCAATGGTCTGAAGACTTGGTGCCACGATGATTGGCTAAAAGGCGAAGAATTTCTCCTTAAATGGTGTTAAAATTGATTTTGTGGTGGGTGCCGAGTGCAGCTCAACTCGTTAAATCTTCGTTGCATAAGGCGAACGAAAATTGTTATTCCGATAGGGCAAAGCAAGCAGAGGAACGGTTTGAGCACCCCTTTTATAAGTTTCGAAGCGGAGAAACCCACCTCAAACTGGATACGTAAGTTTTGTTTTGAGTACGAGTGCCGAAAATCCTGTTCCAACCAACCGATGCAAAGGAAAACAATTTGGTGAGCATACTTCTATATACTATATTTATGGGCGTTGAGATAATGGAAAGCCGATACCAATTTTTCTTTATCTGGTTTTAAATATTTATTACTTGAGTATATCTGGATAACAGCAGGTGAATACATACTATCTGTAAGTACTAGATAATCAGGTGTATACGAAATAGGTATATGGATTTGTAATTGGATATGCGCTGCTTTATAGCGGATATGAAGAAGTTACATGTCATCAAATCAAAACAATAAATGAAACAAGTGAAACCAACTGTGTTTATCTCATATAATCATAATGATTCGAGCATCGCGTTTGAAATAAGAGATTTCCTGATTGCAAATGACATAAATGTATTAATTGATGAATCTATGCTTGCTGGTGAATTTATCTCTGATTTCATAAGGAGCTCTATTTCAAATTCTGATTATACATTATCAATTGTTTCTAATAATAGTTTACAATCAGGTTGGGTAAGTATTGAAACTATAGAATCAATATACAAGTCTAAATATGATAAAAAGAAAGTATTAATTGCATGCTATTTAGAAAATGATTTTTTTGATGATGAGTATGCTAGTACCATAGTTGATAAAATAGATAAAGAGATTGATAATTTAAAGGCTTTAGCAGATCGTTATCATGAACAACGAATCAATACCAACGATTTAGATAATAAAAAGACAAGACTTTATAATTTAAGACAAAATATAACATCAATCATAGGATATCTTAAAAGCACATTATGTATTGATATTAGCGAAACGAAATTCGAAGCTGCAAAAAAACAGCTTCTGAAAGCTATAATTTTAGGATACAAAGGTCCAGTAAGAGAATTACCCCCTTCAATTGCTCCTCACAGCAACAAGTTGAAGAAATCTCTTATACAAAAAATAACTTCTGCTAGTCCAAAAAAAATTTTATCTATAGATGACGGGGGAGCAAGAAGTCTTATTTCAATTGGAATCTTAAATCAAATTGAAAAGATATTAAGGATAAAACATGACGATTCAAATTTATTATTATCTGACTACTTTGATCTTATTGGTGGATCGTCTACTGGAGGACTTATTGCCGCTTTTTTATCCAAAGGATTATCAGTAACTGAAGTTGCTAGTATTTGTTTAAATCACTTCCCTCATCTATACAAAAAAAAGTTATTTTCGATTGACATATTTAATCCTAGATTTAATAGTAAATATTTTAAAAATTTCCTTTATCGATTTTTTGGTTCAACCACTATGGCGTCAAACGAATGGAAAACTGGGCTTTGTGTAACCATGAAAAGGCTTAATCCTCCTGCACTTTGGTTTGCTACTAATATTCCAACAGGAACATATTTTAACCAAACGGAGAGAATGTTAGCCTCAGATGTTTTATTGGCAAGTATGGCATCACCCGGAATATTTGATCCTCAAAAAATTAGACTTGAAAATGGAGTGGAAGCTTATTTTGTAGACGGAGGTCTTAGTACTGCAAAGAATCCTGCTTTACATTTATTTTTATTAGCAATAAATAATTCTGGGGAATTAAAATGGGATAAAGGAGAAGAGAATTTACTAGTCACATCAATTGGTGCCGGAAATTGGCCAAAACCAATTAAAAGAGGTAAACCCAGGATTTTGAATTGGTTTACAGAAATTCCGAATATAGTATTAGATGATGCCAATAAGTATAATCAATTAATACTTCAAGGAATGTCAAACTCTCCTACTGCGAAAAATATTGATGTTGAATTTGGAAACTTTTCTACAAATCTATTTAGTAGTGAACCAATGCTCTCATACATTAGGTATAATGCTGATTTAACAAAACTAGGACTAAATGAAATTGGCATAGAAAAATCAGATTTAGAGATTAGTAACTTACAGAATTATATCAATACTACAAAACTTACAGAATTATATGAAATTGGTAATAAGGTTGGAAAATTATATGTGAATAAATCACACTTCCCAAATACCTTTAATATTTGGAAAAACGACATGTAACAATGTGCAAAATGTCAATAGCCTCTATCCGTCGGCTACAGCATTTACCCAGACCGTTAGCGGCGATTTAAGCAAACTTAACTTTAAAAATTATAAATGAAAATGGAATTGTGGTCAGAAAGGGCAAGCTGGTTAGAGCCACCAGTGAACGGTTTGAATTTGGATTTATGGCCAGCACACGTTTGGGATGACAATGAATTAAGTGATCTAAAATCTGTCTTGAATAAATATGGACCAATAGAAGGACAAAGATCTGATGGTGCAAGAGGATTCGAGTTACAGATAATAATCTCTTTTGCTGTAGGAGCAATTGCCTCAGGCTTTCTTAACAATTTAGGATCAGATGTTTATACCAAATTAAAGACTGTTCTACTAAATGGATTATATAGAAAAAAGAAAAAAGTTTCTAACTTAAAAGAACAGATAATTAATGATTTAGATTCAGATGAATTATTTGGCTGTTTAAGAATCGTATTTCCTTTTGATGATGGAAAAGTAGATTTTGAATGTTGGTATAGATCAGATAAAGAACTATCAAACTTTTTTAAAGTATCTAGTCTTGTTAATAATGCTTACGCTGAACTTTTAAATAGTTCCAGAAAATATTCAACAAAACAAATAACACCTACTTTTAGTGCAAGTATGGAAAACAACAAATTGTTATAGGAGATAAGAGGAAACTATTCGATAGAACAACAAAAAATATTCAAAGAGTTAATTAAAAATCAAGTTGAAATAAAGTGGAGAATATATGATTAGAATCTTTTAGACTACAAATCAAGTGTTTTTGGAAAAAGCTGATAATAAGCTGTGACCACACCATAGCCTATCACCTTCTCTAGATATAGTCAATACGTTCTCATCAATTAAAAAAGCGATCAATGGAAATCAATGAATTGAATAAATTACTTCTAGAAAAATTGTCAAATCGATTAAAGCAAAGTGAGGAAACGCTTAAACAAATGGATTCAGCTTATTCTGAAGTAATTGAAGTTAAACAGAGATTACTCAATTATGATTTGAAGCAATTTAAAATAAATGTAGAGGATAGGATAAAAAATAAACTAATTGAGGAATGGGAAAAATACAGCACGAGAGGAAATGTTAGTGCTTATGATATGATTTATTTTGAATATAATTCTGAGTCATATGAACTCACTCAAGCGTATTCGTATGGAATTTATGACATAAAGAATTATAAACTATCAATTGAGGATTATTATATGGGAGACGAATATAAGTATAATAAGGATTGGTATGCAGGAGAAGGTTTAATATTGGAGCCTTTTAAAACAACAGAAGCTATGGATTACAGCAGAGTTGGAGATTCAAATCGTCATGATCTTATTAGCTATTTGGACCCAGAATCGGGAAGAGATGAGATTTGGAGCTATATTCATGATATTTGTAATTATGTTTTGCATAATTCGTTCAAAAACGCCGATGAAAAAGGTCTACTTGATAGCATAAAACTTAAAAGCGGTGGTTTTTTTTCATACAATGAACATGACTATGGGCTTAGTATGCCATTCTACATTAAAAAATAGGATCAATACGAATAACTGTTGAGAACATTGCATATCAGATCAGCTTCCCTCTGGTCTGCTGTACGATATGCTCCTAAACATGATAAAAATCTATAATTCTAATTTCCTCAAGATATTCAGCCTCGCTCCATTTCCATTGCCATGCTGCCCCATCATTAATAAATATTACTCGACTGGTATTTTCATAGTATAGATCGTCAATTATCATCGACATCTTATTCTCAAACGCTGCATGAGACCCATAATGAGCTCCATTTCTATTTGTCGTTATTTTTTGGAGTTCGATTACTCCGTAAGATCGAAATTACTTGAGACGTAAATCAAAAAAGGGCCGTTCTCCGAAAAGAACAACCCTTAACTATTTTAAAGTAATTTCATCTTACTCACAATCGCAACTATTTTACATAAACAGCCAGATTTTATGGAAAGCAGACTCTCGAGCCGAGTTATCCTACTTCTGTGATATTTCTTTAGGTCGTGATTAGCTATTTTATATCGTAGTTGTTACCTGTGTCCAACGTTTCGAAAATCAAATATACTAATTTGTCTTTATAACACTAAGTGGCATCGTTTCACGTCTTGATTTCTGGAACAACCAGCTGGTCCAATTACCAAAACATGTTTTAAAAGTATGAGCGTATTTTCACAATAACCAATTATGTACAGTCATAAATGTACAATTTATCTGAATAATTCCATCAAAATGGAAAAATTAAATATTGCTTTGATGTTAAATTGCCAAATAAAACAAATGCTATCAGAGGTTTTTTAGGATGAATCGAGAGTAGCAATTCATACGACAGATCATCGAATAGATGTCAATGAGACGACTGAATTCTACGCCATCGCAAAATGCATTACAATAATTGATTTTTATGTAAGTATTGCCTCTTCCCATTTGCATAAATCACTTGAAAGTACATGATTATCGCTTTACAAATCGCTTGTATCCAGTTCCCTTATCCGTTTTTATTTGCAATAAATAGGTTCCTTTTGGTATCCCATCCAAGTCGATATGGTTAGTCGTCTTAGATCTTTTTATTAATCTTCCTTCTAATGATACTATTGAAATGAAATCGATAGTTTCAGTTGTAGATATTGTAAGGTGCTCGGAGGCAGGATTTGGAAAGATATCAAACTGACTAATTTCTGTAAGGCGATCATCCACAGTGGTTAGTAGATCATAAGTCATAATCGTCACATTACCAGGGTTTGGATTTTGAGCGTCTATAAATGCGACATAAATGGTATTTTCATACCCTTCTATTTCGGGAAGAGTAATATCGGCAGGAGAGACACCAATTCCACCCAAAGGAGCCCAATTGTCACCATCCAAATACATAACGGTCAATTTCGTATCTTCAGAGAAATCACTATACGCCACATAAGGAATATCATTGTGGATATGCATCGTTGGGGAGGGAGCGAGGCCTTCGGACAAGCCCAATTGCCCAACAGTGACCCACTGGTTGCCGTTGTATTTTTTAACCGCAGCTTTAGAGTTGCTGAAGTTCAAATAAGTACAATAAGGTTCATTATTGAGGAATACGAGCGATTGACGGGCTCCACCAGCATTGCGAAAACCTGAATTTCCAACCGTAGACCAGGTTTCATCTTCAAATTTCATTATCCACGTTTTTTCACCCATTGTAATATGTACGCTACAGAAAATGATATAAAGCTCTTCTTGATTTGTGACAATTTGGTTGTAGATGGATTGGCCATCCGAAATACCTGAGGTGAAACCTGGATTCCCAACAATTACCCAATCCGAACCATTATATTTCATGACCGTAGATTCGCGGGATTGAGTGACATCTTCAAAAGCTACATAGGGTTCGTTGTTGTGAATGACTACGGACTGGAATCTCGCTTCTCCCTCGGAAAACCCTCGTTGACCCACATAATCCCAGGAAACACCATCGTATCTGATCAATGATGATTTGTCATCAAAATCTAAGTCCTGGTACGCAAGATAGATCAGCCCCTCATGAATTAAAAGGCTAGGATATGAGACACGACCGGTAGGAATTGATTCCTGGCCAATAAGATCCCAGTCGTTTCCATTGTATTTTAAAACTTTGATGTTTCTATTATCCTGGATATCTACATAGGCGATGTACGGAGTGCCTTCTGCAACTTTAAATTGCAACCCGTGCCTGAAGGTTTCTCCAGGTAAAAAATTTCTTTCGCCAAGTATTTCCCACTGGGCATGACTGGATGGATTGAATATAAAAACGGATAAAAATAATACTGAAGAAAGAAGTTGAATTGTGATAGTTCTCATTGGTAATTAAACTTTTTGCAATGAACGTAATCATATCTGAAGACATAATAAAGAGACGATCAAACACACATTACTCGTTGGTTGAGAAAAATATACTAAAGCATTGGTTTTATAAAAGCATAACACTCGCTTTCTTTAACTTAACACGCTTTTATACTTTCGTATTATGTGTAAAGACGACGTTCATTTAAAAAAAGAAGAAAATTTTGTCGAAGAGACTGTAAAAATGACCAAGGGTATTTCAAAGATTCGTTTTGAAAAATTAAGAAGCTTCTGAAGTATTCTATTTTAGGACATTAGATATTTTGCTATATGGTATGTTGACTACAAACCGCTTGGGTCGCTAAAAGTGCAATGAATTCACAAAGGATGCCGATCTGTAATCTTGCACCACGTTGTGCTGTTCTTAGAGTTCCCTGTATTGAAAATAGAAATGGCTCAACGTAGAATTAAGCTTGATTTCTTTGTAAAGTCGAAATTACTGTACTCTAACATTGTCAAACCCTCCACGTTGGGTTGACAATTCGATCCACGAAAAAATGAAATGTACTTAAATGTTTCCTTAACGAATTACAACATTCCTTCCATCTTGGAGAATGCATTTTCCAATCCGCCCGGATTCTTTCCGCCGGCAGTGGCGAAGAAGGGTTGTCCGCCTCCACCCCCATTTACCTCTTTGGCCAGTTCACGAATAATAGTACCAGCATGAAGATCTTTTGATTGGATCAACCCCTCCGTAATCAGTAGCATTAATTGCACTTTTTCTTCGTTCACGATCCCAAAAAGAACCACTGCCTCGCCTAATTCATTGGCCACATTATGCGCTAATGTTTTGGCGGTTTTATTATCGATTTTATCTAGCTTTTTGGTAACCAGTTTGACACCATTCACATCCTTGGCGGATGCGACAAGATCATTTTGCATATTACCCGCCTGGGCAGCCATCAGAGCTTCGATTTCCTTACGAAGTGCTTTATTTTCATTTTGCATATCTACCACAGACTTGTGTACATCTTTGGTGCCTTTGAATAGCCCCTTGATGGTAGAAAGCGTATTTATCTTTTCACTGATATAAGATTCGGCACGATCTGCGGTGATGGCTTCTATTCTTCGTACCCCTGCAGATATTCCACCCTCGCTTACCAGCTTAAAGTAACCAATATGGCCCGTACTTTTTACATGACAGCCTCCACACAATTCTCTTGAATAATCCGGATCAAAGGTGATCATGCGCACATAGTCGCCATATTTTTCACCAAAAAGCATTGTGGCGCCAGCATCTTTAGCCTCTTCTAATGGAATGCTACGATGCTCTTCCAAAGGAATATTCTCACGCACCTTGGTATTGACAATTTGCTCTACCTTGGCTACTTCTTCATCTGTCATTCTTTGAAAATGAGAAAAGTCAAATCGTAAGTAATCATCTTTCACCAAAGATCCTTTTTGCTGTACATGAGTACCTAATACTTGCCTCAAGGCAGAATGAAGCAGGTGGGTAGCGGTATGATTGTTCTCGGTGAGTGCTCTCTTTTTCGAATCGATTACCGCCTCTATCAGGCCTTCTTTTTTCTCGGGGAGTCGGTCCACATAATGGATGATCAGATTATTCTCTTTTTTAGTATCCAGTACTTTGATGGTCTCTCCATTTACAGTCAGTGTTCCGGTATCGCCCACTTGTCCACCACCTTCCGCATAAAATGGAGTTTTTGAAAGTACCAACTGATAGACAGGTTTATTTTTTTCTACCAATGTTCGATACTTAATGATGCGCGCATCCATGACGTCATGATCGTCATAGCCCACGAATTCTACTTCGTTGTCGTCAGAAACATTGGTCCAATCCCCTGTTTCTCTTTTCGCATCGGCTCTTGATCGTTCTTTTTGTTCCTTGAGAGCCGCCGTGAATCCAGCTTCATCGATGGTCCATCCCTTTTCTTCCGCGATCAATTGGGTAAGATCAAACGGGAACCCGTACGTATCGTATAGCTCAAATGCCTGATTGCCATCCAATTCATTATTTACAAGCTTGAGTGTTTCGATTCTTTTCAATCCTCCCTCAAGCGTTTTAAGGAATGATCTTTCTTCTTCGAGAATTACTTTCGAAACAAAACCCTGTTGGGCTTGTAATTCTGGAAATACATTCGCAAATTTCTCAGCCAATAACGGAACCATCGTATTCAAAAAAGGCTCTTTCATATTCAAGAAAGAATAATAATACCGTACGGCCCTTCTCAATATCCTTCTGATCACATATCCTGCCCTGTTATTACTGGGTAATTCTCCATCGGCAATGGTAAAGCTCACTGCTCGCAGATGGTCAACCAAAACCCTCATCGCAATATCAGACATCGGGGCATTCTCATATTTGCTGGTGTATTCTATACCCGTTTTCTCCTCAATAAACTGAATAAATGGAGAAAAAATATCGGTATCATAATTAGAATGTTTGCCCTGCATTGCCATACACAATCGTTCGAACCCCATTCCGGTATCAATATGTTTATCAGGCAATTCTTCCAAGGATCGATCTGCTTTTCGATTGAATTGGATAAATACCAGGTTCCAAATCTCGATGACCATTGGGTCGTCCATGTTTACCAGGGTTGCACCATCCACTTTTGCTCTTTCCTCATCTGATCTGAGGTCAATGTGTAATTCAGAACAAGGGCCACAAGGTCCTACGTCGCCCATTTCCCAGAAATTATCTTCTTTGCCGCAATATAAGATGTGGTCTTTCGGAAGATGTGCTTCCCACAACTTTGCTGCTTCTTCGTCTCTTCCCAAGCCTTCGTTTTCATCACCACCAAAGACAGTAGCATACATTCGATTGGGATCCAGGCCATATTCTTTGATCAACAATTCCCATGCCCAGTCAATCGCTTCCTTTTTGAAATAATCGCCAAAGGACCAATTTCCGAGCATCTCAAACATGGTATGATGATAGGAATCTCTACCCACCTCTTCCAAATCATTATGCTTTCCGGAGACCCTCAAACACTTCTGCGTATCTGCAATTCTTCGTATTTCCGGAGTCTTATCCCCAAGAAAATAATCCTTGAATTGATTCATGCCGGCATTGGTAAACATAAGAGTTGGATCATCCTTTACCACCAAGGGTGCGGAAGGCACGATTTTATGCTGTTTTGATTCGAAAAAATCAAAAAATTTCTGTCTGATTTGGTTTGCGTTCATCATATTGTTATCGGTTGTCTGATGAAAAAATTTTTACATTATTATAAAAAATCAGTTCTATTTTGTACTTTAGTTTCAAGATAAGATTCAGAGTGTCATGCAGTTAAGTATTATAAAAAAACACATATACTTTCTTCATATATTTTGAGCAATTATTTTGCTTTTAAAAAATGAAGTGCTACTTTTGAGTCCCTTATAATCCCCCGGACATGCGTACTCACATAGTGGCTGCAAAAGTAGTCAATTAGTCAGAAAAAGCGTGATGAATAGAGAAAAATACGTATACAACGAACAGACACTGCAATACGAAAAGTTTAAACGAAGTCCCACCGAACAATTGACTCGATTTGGAGGTATTTTCTTCTCCATTTTATTTTGTTCATTCGCCATCTTCGCTGTAGCCTACAATTATTTTCCAACACCCAAAGAAAAATCTCTGGAAAGAGCACACCAACAAATGGTGTATCATTTTGGCAACCTGAAGAGCGATTTCGGAATCCTTGCAGAAGACCTCAACCAACTCCAACGAAAGGACGCAGAAGTACATCGAATGATTTTTGGAATGGAACCTATCGATGAATCGGTTTGGAATGGAGGTATTGGTGGTCACAATAAGTATGCTCTGCTTGACAACTTCGGAAATACCGGAGAGATGATATCAGAGTCATTGGAAGAGGTTGATAAATTGAAACGAAAAATAGAGCTACAGAGAGAATCGTTGGATATGATTTTCGAGATGGCACTGGAGAAAGAGAAAAGGCTGGCTTCCATCCCTTCAATAAAGCCGGTGGTAGAGACTAAACTTAAACGAAAGATCAAGCACCTTTCAGGATATGGAATTCGATTTCATCCGGTGCACAAGGTAAAGAAATTTCATAAGGGAATCGATTTTACGGCACCTACAGGAACGGCCATTCAGGCGACGGGTAATGGTACGGTGACGCGTGTAGAGAAAAAGAAAAGAGGGTATGGACTCAATGTTGTGATCGATCATGGCTATGGGTATTCGACACTTTACGCGCACATGAAGACCATTGATGTAAAGAAAGGCGAAAAAGTAACCAAAGGACAAAAAATCGGAGAAATCGGAAGTACGGGTACATCTACTGCTCCACACCTTCATTATGAAGTGAGAATTAATGGAAAAGCCGTGAATCCAATTGATTATTGCCTGGATGGATTGAGTCCCTCAGAATACAAAGAATTGGTAGCGAAGGCCAGCGAACAAAATCAATCTTTCGATTAAGATTTAAAACAAAACATCGAACTATCCTTAGAGCCGGCAGTGATGCTGGCTTTTTTATTTCGTAATGGTTGTAGCTTTAATTGGATAAAGATCTACTTGTCCTTTGGTACTAACGTGTAAAAAACGGTTGAATAAGGTAAGTGGTTAGAAACCATTGCCTAGTTGGTACTTCTATATGAGCGTATGGTCTCTGAATGATAATCTAGCTTTGAATGGAAGTGTAATATAGTATACATACTTCTGTGGCTGTAAAATTATATTTGCAACTGAAATTGCGTATTTTACACATTAAATGAAATATTAATGTGTTATGAGGTTTTCTCTTCTTTTTCTCTTTTACTTTTTGATAGGCAATGTCTTTGGTCAAGTTACAGGCGTAGATTATGTGATGAAATACAATTGCGAAACCAATCGGTATGATGTTTACATCGAAGTACTTGACGGTTCGGCTACGACTATTCTTCAACGTGCCCAATTCAACAGCCAAATCTCTCTTGTAGTGCCTACAGGAGAAACAGTGGTCCTTCATGAAAGCTATTTGCCTTTGCAGAATAATCAATTTTACGACGGAACTACTCCGGCTAATTGGGTAGCGGGAAATAATCCAGTAATCGCACCTTCTGCACAACCGGAAAACGATTTTTATGGTATTACTCCAACATTAACCCCAACGGCATTTTATAATGATTTGGTAACAGGTGATTTGGTCAGAATATTCAGTTTTACGGCTGGGGAAACGGAGCAATACGATGAAAATGTTCGCTTTTTCAGAAACAATGAAGATCCTGGTACGAATGCGCCTGGTATGGGTGGCAAAAGTTTTGCCAACGGATTTACCCTTGGTGGTGCAATCCAATTGTATGAAGGCAATAGAGAAGAATCATGCATCACAAGTATTGATAATGTATTGGAAAGTGCTATGAAGATTTACCCCAATCCTTTTCAAGATCAATTTATAATGGAAATTCCTGAAGAAGCCTCAGATATTATAATCACTGATGTCAAAGGTGAATTATACTATTCAGCGAAAATTCAATATAACCGTTTTCATGTTATTAACTCTAGCGATTTTCCTAGCGGGGTCTACTTTGTTAAGTATTCAGATGTTAATGGAAATTATTACAACGATAAAATAATTAAGCCATAAGAACTCAGAAATTTCACACAAAATAGAATTGGATGGTTACATTACAATAATCAATTATATTTTGACTAATTTTGTCGACCCTTTTATAAAACATCTCAGGAGAGTAAATGAGCAATTTTGTAGTTAGCGCAAGAAAATACAGACCGTCAACTTTTGATGAAGTTGTAGGACAGGCGCATGTTGCAAAAACACTTAAAAATGCATTGCAGACGGATCAATTGGCGCATGCATTCCTGTTTTGTGGACCAAGAGGAGTAGGTAAAACGACCTGTGCCAGAATATTGGCCAAGGTGATCAATTGTGAAAATCCGATCAATGGGGTTGAGCCCTGCAATAAATGCAGTTCGTGCATCTCATTTAATGACAATGCATCCTTTAATATCATTGAGTTGGATGCCGCATCGAACAATAGTGTGGAGCACATTCGTACCTTAATCGAGCAAGTGAGATTCCAACCCCAACAAGGTACCCATAAGGTGTTTATTATCGATGAGGTACATATGTTGTCATCTCAAGCGTTTAATGCTTTTTTAAAAACATTGGAAGAGCCACCACCGTATGCGATTTTTATCCTGGCGACTACAGAAAAGCATAAGATCATACCGACGATACTTTCCAGATGTCAGATTTTTGATTTTAAGCGAATTCAAGCAGAAGATGCTGCCAAACAGCTGCAATACATTTGTGATCAGGAAGGTAAAAAAGCCGATCCGGAAGCACTGCATCTCATTGGACAAAAAGCGGATGGTGCCATGCGCGATGCACTTTCCATTTTTGATAAGATTGCCAGTGCGGCAGGAGATCATATCACCTACAAAGATGTGATTGCCAACCTGAATATTCTGGATTATGAATTTTATTTTAAGGTGGTGGATGCATTTTTAAGGGAAGATCTGAGTGATGTGCTTTTAATAATGGATCAGATCATTCGGGATGGTTTTGAGCCGGATCAATTTGTACACGGCTTGTCGGATCATATGCGAGATCTTTTGGTGTGCAAAGATGCACGAACGATTGGGTTGCTCGACGTTTCATCAAGTCTCAAGGAGCGATACCAGCATCAAGCTGCGCTTACCAGCAAGTCTGTTTTACTTACCGGGTTGGACATCTTAAATCAATGTGATATTGCGCTACCAAGATCCAAAAACAAGCGATTGTATACAGAAATTGCGTTGAGTAAGATCAATTTTGCCAACCGAGCTATTGAAGCAGATTTGATGGCTGTTGGCGGTGGCATGGAAAAAAAAACTAAAGTCGTAAGCAATGGGCAAACCAATACTCAGTCCAGCGCACCCACTCAACCCAAATCAACTCTGGTACGAGAGGAAGTAAAGCCAAATCCTGCTCCGGCCAATGTACCTCAATCTGTGGATCATGCCAAGGTTGAATTACAGCCTTCAATTCCAACGGAATCAGATTTGGATAGGGAAGTAAAAATAATTGCAGAGGTCAAAGGAGAGGGTAATGCTGTTTCAGAAACACCTGCAGTACAACCAAAACCTACGGTAAAAAAAGAGAGCCCGATCACTTCTTTCCAAAAACCGGGAGGGCTTGATGATATCATGGCTTCCGTGAAAAAAGAAGAGGCCAAACTACAAGAAGCACGTAAAGGACTCAATCAAGAGACCCTGGAGAAATTATGGAATGGATATGCTGAAACGCATACTTCACCAAGTACCAAGGCCATGTTGGATTTGGCAAAAATATCGCTTCATGACAAGACCATCAACGTAGTAGTACCAAGTAACCATTATAAAAATATGGTCGTCGAAGAAACAGCTCTACAGGATCTTTTAAGAGAAAAACTAGGTACTTCAGATCTCACGTTGAATCCTATAGTGGATCGAGAAGCGTTTCCGGATATGCAATACGAAAAACCAAAAACCTTAATGTCTACCAAGGAAAGATACCGCTATCTTGCGGAGAAACATCCACATCTTGCTACACTGGTGGAGAAACTGGAATTGAAACCCGATACTGGTAATCAGCAATAAAAATTGATATAGTAAGTTGCTATGATCATTTTTTGATCAAAACATTCCTATGGTTATTTAACTTAATCTGGTTGCAGTACCCACATTATTTAAGAAGTGCTCGACGATAATTTGGAGAAAAAATAAAAGATTGATAACCTATACTCTTTTGAAGAAAGTAGCTCAATATAGCGCAATCGACCTATTTTTGTTTTTAGAAGAACCTAGGGGTATTTGACAATTTGCAGGAATTTATCAAGCCTGACAGGCTTGAACATTCTTAGCATTGAGTAGAACCCAATGCTAAGAATATGGCATAACCTCAAATTTGGCGGTATTTTTGGTTAAAAAATAATGACAAATTTGTCTGGAGAAGTAAGA